>NZ_FYAW01000051.1:0-8541 GCF_900185735.1 Stappia sp. P2PMeth1
GCCCGGACTCCTGCTCCTTCAATATCGCGATGATCTGTTCTTCGTTGAACCTGCTGCGCTTCATGCGTCCGCCCTCTGTTGCGGCGGACTCTACCAAAATCTGGAGGAGATCTAGGGGCTCAGGTCATCAGCGCCAGCATCTGCTAGCCTGCTGCCGAGCCCCAACCGTAGGAGCCCGACATGCGAAAAGTAGTAGGACTGGACATCTCACTGACCAAGACTTCGGTCTGCGTCCTTGAACTGGACGGCACTATCATCTGGCAAGGAAAGGTCGATAGCGAACCTGGTCCGATCATCGCGAAGCTGGCCGCTTGGCAGAACGACATCGACAAGGTCGGCTTGGAAGCGTGCCCCTTATCAGAGTGGCTGCACGGACATCTAACAAACGCTGGCTTCACAGCAGTTTGCGTCGAGACGAACCATGCTCAACGGTTTCTCTCCACTCGCCCGGTCAAGACCGACAGAAATGACGCTCGCGGCCTCGCCGAGATGATGCGTATCGGGCACTATCGCGCGGTCCATGTGAAATCTGTTGAAGCGCAAATGGTGCGAACCGCCATTCAGGCACGGGGGCAAATCGTGTCGGCCTTGCTTCAAATGCAGGGCACGATTCGCGGGCTCCTGCGAATGCACGGCCTGAAAATGGGAACCACACATCGCTGCAGATTCTCTGACCGTGTACGAGAACTGATCGCCCAGAAGCCTGCTTTGGAGGTCGCTATCGAGCCACTTCTTCGATCCTCTGAGCAGCTCGCGACCGAACGGAAGGAAATGGACAACATGCTCCAGCGCGCTGCGCGACGTGACGACGTCTGCCTGCGATTGATGACGATACCGGGAGTGGGACCGATCACCAGTCTTGCTTACCGTGCAACGGTGGACGACCCCTTCCGCATCTCATCGTCGAAATCGGTCGGAGCGCTTTTTGGACTAACACCGCGGATATATCAGTCTGGCGAGATTGATCGAACAGGGAGGATCAGCCGAGCTGGCGACAGCATGATGCGCCACCTCCTTTATGAGGCTGCAGCGGCATTGATGAACCGGATTGGCAAGCAATCACGGCTTCGGTCCTGGGGCATGGCGATCGCCCGGCGCCGCGGATTCAAAAGGGCTACCGTTGCGGTCGCACGAAAACTGGCGGTGATCATGCACCGCATTTGGATATCCGGGAGCCGGTTCGAGCCGGGGAATGAGGTGCAGCTACCAGCCGCGTAGGCTGGCGGACTTCGTGCTCTCATCCCCGCGCTAGACCACAACCTGGACGACGGGACAGCCAGTCCGCGACGATCCCAGCGGCCCATCATTGATGTGAACCGCGCCCACGCGAGATTGGACGGCTGACCCTCGTAGCCCATCTTGGGGCCGCGCTTAGCGACGGACCCCGTACAGAAGAGAGATCCAGGGTGCGGTTGAAAAGTCAATCGGCAAACGAACTGCAACTTTCGAGCTTACGATCATGATCTAAAGATTGACTCAGCACTACCGATTACAGAAGAGGATCGTCACCCGCATGGGCTGAAACCGCGTCAGCGGGTTCGGTGAGCGCAGCGAATAGAGCCGTGCCCCGGAGGGGTCTCGCCCAAACATTCTTCTTCCGGAAGCAGGAATATTCACGAAGCCTGGAAGCAGATCGTAACCCACCATCCGCTACAATTGCGCCGCAGTCAGAAGGAGGCATCGAATCATTTGAACGGAAACGTCCGCATCAAGGGCGGCGGGAAGAAACGAATCCCGTATTATGACAGGAAAAGATCAGCCAGACCTGCCAGAAACTACCGAAGCAGCCGCACGAATGGGCGCGGCTTTAATTTGAAATGGACCTGGACGATTATCGTCCTCATTGCTGCAGGGATATATGCCGCGCACCTTTATCAGGAAGGTGGCCCGCCCACACTTGCCGCCGACATCGCCCGGCCCGACATGCTGCGCGTGACGTTTTCCTTCTGTGGCGAGGGCCGCCGTGTCACATGCATCGTCGATGGCGACACATTCTGGCTCTCAGGAGAAAGGATCCGGATCGCCGATATCGACACACCGGAGATCAACCCGCCGCGCTGCGAGCAAGAACGCCTCA
Organism: Stappia sp. P2PMeth1; assembly: GCF_900185735.1. Classification (NCBI taxonomy): domain Bacteria; kingdom Pseudomonadati; phylum Pseudomonadota; class Alphaproteobacteria; order Hyphomicrobiales; family Stappiaceae; genus Stappia; species Stappia sp. P2PMeth1. The sequence continues at coordinate 2,078 of NZ_FYAW01000051.1, forward strand.
AAGGTGAGGCCGCCAAGCACCGGCTGCGCGAGCTTCTGAACGCCGGGCCGTTCTCGCTCGTCGCGGGAACACGCGACAAAGATCAGTATGGTCGCAAACTCCGCACCGTGCTGCGCGACGGGCGCTCGATTGGTGAGATGCTGGTGGGCGAGGGTTTGGCGCGTCGGTGGGATGGCGCGCGGCGGAACTGGTGCGGTTGAGACATCACGGCAATGAATCGGTCGAGCCGGTTCGATTCAGGAAAGTTGTTTGACGCCGATTCCGCCAGAGGCGAGACTCCTTCTATGGAAAAGGAAGACGCGGGCCCGGTTCATCTGCGACGCATCGACCCGACGCAGAACATGCGTCGGTTTTATACGCTCGCGATCCAGCCGACCCTGTTCGGCGGCGCGTCGGTCATCCGCAACTGGGGCCGCATCGGAACCAACGGCCAGTCGATGATGGAGACCTTCGACAATGAGGACGCCGCCGCGGCCGCCTTACTACGTCTCGAACGCGCCAAGCGGCGGCGGGGCTATAGCGCGGCCGGTACGGCCCGGAACACCTGACTTCGATCACAGCCATAGGCAGAGCGTCTATTCCGCGCAGCAGCGGCAGAAGCAAGAACGCGGCCGATCCGTACCATCGGTTCGTCGTGCTTGCACGACAGGCTGTTGGCGCCCTTGGGCGCAAAGCCGCCCTAGAAGGGCGGCGCGCTGTCGACGGCACCTGCCTGCTCGGTCCAGATCGCCTCGCGCTCGGCAAGCGCCATCGCAAGCGCATCCTCGATCCAGCGGCGCTCGTCCCGATAAACGGCATTCCGCAGCTCGGCGCGCAATTCCTCGATGTGCTGATCGATCGACATTGGTCATCTCCGTCATTGTTTGTGAAAGACGGTGACCGCGGTCATGACGGAGTGGAGGGGTCAGGGATCGCGGCACGCGACCGGCGGAGCCGGCGAGTGGGGGAGCCGAATTTCTGACCCGGGCCGGAGGTCGGGGCTGAAATTTGGGGGAGCAGCTCGTCCTTGAGGCCTTCGAGCCGTCATGGCATCCTCGGACGTACTGAGCAGACTGTTCCACAACGGTTCGACTTGACGCCAGAAACCACCTCGCCTCGGGCTCGAGGTTGGAGTTTGACCTGTGATCTCCGCCCCGAGCGCAGAAATGGCCCCGCCTGGTGGCGGGGCCGATTGTGCCGGAAACCTCAGTCCCGGTTCGGCCGGGACCAGATCAGCTGGAGGTCTTCCTCGCCCTCCACCTCGATCAGGGTGGCGTAGATGGGAGCCGGGAAGCTCGGATCGTCCAGCTTGACCGAGAGGTAGTCGCGCTCGCTTTCCCTGGCAGTCTTCTGCCACGCTGCCCCAAGCTCCACGTTGCCCGCAGCGAAAATCCTGAAGTGCGGGCCCTTGTCGGAGGGGTTCTCGACCCGCGCGATGCGCGCCTTGACATTGAGGTTGAGGGTCTTGATCGTGCCGGTGAAGCCGTTGGCGGTGCTGGTGAAGGTGCCGATGGTAGCCATGATAATGTTCCTTTTCGTTTCATCCGGGCCGCGCCCTTCGCGGCCTCGATAGCAGTCGAAAGACCGGAGACGATCGGACCGCACCTCGAAGAGGCCGCAATGCAATGGAGGGCGGCCGGAAGCGGCTTTCTTGGACCGCGAGGAATGGCGGCGCCTCGGGGTCCCCACTTGGCTTGCCGAGTGGGGTGGGGTCCGGCAGGGGAAGAAAGTCGCAGGAGGCCGTTGCGGGAGAACGATCGAGGCGAAGCCGGTTTCAGGTCAGACATGCCAAATCGAGCCGCAGAAAGGGCTGCCCAGATTCTAAGGCGAAAGGATGGGAATGAGTCATCCGTCGGGACGCGGCATTGGAAACATCGCGATTCTCACCGCAATCGACCTGACCAATGTCAGGGCTACTGCATGGCTCGCCACACATCCGACGACAGGCTCGCGCCCGGGTACGCCATTTGCTGGATACGGGAGATTGGTGCGATCAGCTGTGGTGGAGCTAGCAAGCTGTCCGACCCCGCGGGGCAGGCGCGATCAAACTGCCGTACGTGGCGAGCTCGCAACCAGACAAATCTCGATGGGAGAGCCTCATCCAGCAGGCACCACGAGCCTGAAGACTGGAAAGAGGACGACAGGAATGATCTGGCACGCAGGTTGTTCGTGCTGTCGGGTCAGGGGCGCTTCACCAGAGGCATTGCACGCATGGAACCGCCAAAGGAAAGACGACAACCCATCTCACCGGTTGCGGCTGACACCGCGCAGCGATTGGCGTCGTGCGATGAACTCACGCACGAGCGGCAGGAAAAATGCCTTGCTGAAGCGGCCCATGGGCGGCTGTGGTTCGAGATAATATGACTGCCCGATGATGTCGGTATTGTACTCGTCAAGGATCAACCAGAGAGGAAGATCCGCATCAAGGCCGGCCCGTCGCTTTTCGGTTGCCGGGATCTCTGCCGCAAAGCGGGCCGGTTCCGGCTGTTTCGTCGTGATCGGAAACAGGAGGAGGAGATCGCCATCCGACCGCTTAATCCTGATCCCAACCGCAACGGGCCTGTTCTTTCGGCCTTCGGTTTCACCGTGGCCGGCCTCGCGAACCCACAGATAGGGGTAGCGGACAATGCTCGCGGTCTGGATGTCGTCGAAGCTCACGACCGGCCGCCTTCATTATCATCGGCATAGGCCTCGATCGCTTCGGCCATTTCATCGAGAAGCGCGTCGGGCATAGTTTCGAGCGTACCCACCATCCTCGTATCGGCCTGGCGGCGCATGCGTTCGTAATCTTCGATATTGAGGATCACCAGGCGCGGCTTGTTGCGTTGGGTGATCGTCACCGGGCGGCGCAGCGCCTCGGCGATAATGTCGCCTGACTTTCGGGAGAAGTCGCTGGTCGTGAACGTGCTGTTTGATCCGGACATTGGAAACTCCAGCTTGCTGTGATAGTCGCTATATACAGCATTGATGTATTTGATGCAATGACTGCCCCCGCCGCAAAAAATGGCCCCGCCTGGTGGCGGGGCCGATTGTGCCGGAAACCTCAGTCCCGGTTCGGCCGGGACCAGATCAGCTGGAGGTCTTCCTCGCCCTCCACCTCGATCAGGGTGGCGTAGATGGGAGCCGGGAAGCTCGGATCGTCCAGCTTGACCGAGAGGTAGTCGCGCTCGCTTTCCCTGGCAGTCTTCTGCCACGCTGCCCCAAGCTCCACGTTGCCCGCAGCGAAAATCCTGAAGTGCGGGCCCTTGTCGGAGGGGTTCTCGACCCGCGCGATGCGCGCCTTGACATTGAGGTTGAGGGTCTTGATCGTGCCGGTGAAGCCGTTGGCGGTGCTGGTGAAGGTGCCGATGGTAGCCATGATAATGTTCCTTTTCGTTTCATCCGGGCCGCGCCCTTCGCGGCCTCGATAGCAGTCGAAAGACCGGAGACGATCGGACCGCACCTCGAAGAGGCCGCAATGCAATGGAGGGCGGCCGGAAGCGGCTTTCTTGGACCGCGAGGAATGGCGGCGCCTCGGGGTCCCCACTTGGCTTGCCGAGTGGGGTGGGGTCCGGCAGGGGAAGAAAGTCGCAGGAGGCCGTTGCGGGAGAACGATCGAGGCGAAGCCGGTTTCAGGTCAGACATGCCAAATCGAGCCGCAGAAAGGGCCGGCCACGCGTTCGAGGAAAAGACACACCGTCATGGTATTCGCATACTCGCCCTGAGCACCCCGGTGCAATCCGCCTCGAAGCCAGCAGCCGGGCCGCCTTATTTCGGCCGCCTTGGATAAACATCAGGCCACCTCGCGCTCGTCAGACGCGGCCGGCTGCAACGCGTGGAGGAAATTGACGGCCCGCTGTGCATGGGCGGCAGCTTGGAAGATGGCGCGCTTGTCATCGCCCAGCACCTTCAGCCAACTCCCGACATAGGCCGCGTGGTCCGGCCGCGGCTCGAGCTCGGGAACGATGTCGAGATCGGCACAAAGGAGCGCGGACCCGATCTCGGCACATAATTCTTCCCGCGCGCGTTCGGTTCGGTCCTTGCTATATCGGCTGAGATCGCGGCCGACACGATCGGCCTTCGCCGTCCAGTGGATATGCTCGTGACTGAGGATCGCGGCGTAGGAAGCAGCATCCCGGAACGTCTCAAAAGGCGGCATCTGGATATGGTCGCTGGACGGCGCATAAAATGCCCGTGAACCGCCATGACGAAGGTCCGCCCCGGCATTGGCGAAGAACCGGTCGGCGCTTTCGATCCGTTCAAGAGGATCGGTCACCGGATCAGGCCTTTGATAATAGTGCGCTGGCAGACCTTCGATCTGCTCGACGTTGAACACGCCGTATGTGCGCAGGAATGGAATATCCCGCTCAACCTCGGCACCACGCGCATCAGTTTCGGTTTTGGTGAAGCGACTGGCATAGATGACGGTGCTGCTGGTTTCGCCCTTCCTGACATGGGCGCCGAGTTCGCTTGCCTGCCTGAAGGTCATCCTGTCGATTTATGTTTGAAACCGAGACTCGCGCATTGAGTGTTTTCAATGATTTGCGTGAGACTGAAGTGTAATGCATTACACTTCAAATGAGACGCCAATGAGATTTTATTACACTCCAAATGGGATTGATCGACCGATCGATCGACCATAATGTCGCCGTATGATTTCATCCCCAGAAGCCCCCGGTGATGGTGACCGACATGCCGACGATGTAAGTCCGGAAGAGTTTCTTCGATATCTGCTCCGCGGCAGTGATGGGAAAGTGACAGCTGAGGTAGTCGCGGCTGCGCGTGATGAGTATGGGATCCCGCGTTCGACGCTGTTTCGGCTCGTTGCGAGGTTTAGAAAGACACAACGCACTTCAAGCCTCAAACCTAGAAAACGCGGCACGCAAGAAGGAATGGTTAGGCTGGATCCCAGAACCGAGCGCATTATCGCCGAACAAGTGGAGGGCTTCTGGCTCAAAAAGGAAAAGCCGAGCTTCGCCGCACTGATGCGGCGCATTGGGGAAGTATGCCTCACAGAGGGGCTATCACCTCCACATCGTAGCACTGTGCAGCGTAGAGTGTCGGAACTGATCCCGCTTGTAGCGGCCCGCAAGCGCGGGGAGCGCGAGATCGAAGCCGCCTCGACACCGAGCCCTGGCCAGCTTTCTGTCGCAAAGCCGAATGCCCTTTGGCAGATCGATCATACTATTGTCGATGTCGTCGTTGTCGATGAACAATATCGCCAACCCATCGGAGGTAACCGGCCGGGTAGGACCGCCTTTCGGGGCGTGTGCTGACGTGTAATGACCGTCGTTATTGGCGTCGTTTTTGACGTCAGCAACGTGAGTGTCGGGAACTGCATGCGCTACGAGGTGATCACAGGGGTTGAGCGCCGGCGCCGCTGGCCGGACGAGGAGAAGCTTACAATCCTCGGCGAGGTCGGCGTTGATGGTGAGACCGTCGCTAGTGTCGCGCGCCGACACGATATCACCCGACAGCATATTTATCAGTGGCGAACCGAGATGCGCCGCAAAGGGCTGATCAGTGATCGGAATGGTCTTCTGGTGCCGGTCGAGGTTGCCGAAGATGCTGTTTCCGGCACAAGCGATGCTCATTCCGGTTCGGTCGACCTCATCGAAGTGGTTCTCACCAACGGACGCAGTATTCGGGCGTCGACGAGGCTGAGTGATACGCAGTGGATCCGGCTGATCCGGATTGCCGAGGCGGCATGATTGGGCCGGGTACGGGCGTGCGAGTCTATCTGGCCTGCGGGGTGACCGACATGAGGAAGGGCATCGCCGGCCTTGCTGCGATCGTGCAGGACCAACTGCGGCAAAAACCTGCCAGTGGATCCGTCTTTGCCTTTCGCGGTCGCCGCGGCGACAGGGTCAAGATCCTCTATTTTGACGGCCAGGGGTACTGCCTCTATTACAAGATCCTCGAGAAGGGGCGCTTTCCTTGGCCATCCGCCGCCGATGGCACGGCGCGTCTGACCTCGGCGCAACTGGCCATGTTGTGGGAGGGGATCGATTGGCGCCGACCCAACTGGGGCACGCCGCCCGAGCGGTTTTCCTGATCGTTGCGGCGGATTATCTCACTGTTTTTGCATGATGATTCTGGTGCTAACTGCCGGATTCTGATAGGGTTCGTTTATCATGACGAGCCCTGCCGAACACCTGCCTGACGATCTCGATGCGTTGCGCGCGATCATCGCTGCACAGGCCAGTCAGATCGAGGAGCTCTCCCGATCCAACCGCGCCTACGAGGCGCTGGTCGACGCTCTTCGGGTCCAGATCGTGCGGCTCAAGAAGCAGAAGTTCGGCACCTCCTCGGAGAAAGTGGCTCGCAATATCGAACAGCTCGAGCTGGCCCTCGAAGGACTGGAGGTTGCCAGAGCCGCTGACCTGAGCCCCTAGATCTCCTCCAGATTTTGGTAGAGTCCGCCGCAACAGAGGGCGGACGCATGAAGCGCAGCAGGTTCAACGAAGAACAGATCATCGCGATATTGAAGGAGCAGGAGTCCGGGC
>NZ_FYAW01000027.1:0-55142 GCF_900185735.1 Stappia sp. P2PMeth1
TTCTATCAACGGCTTGTCCAGAACGGAAAGAAGCCAATCGTCGCCATCGCCGCTCTCATGAGAAAGATCGTCGTCATCCTCAATGCAAGGCTCAGAGATCAGATCCAACAACAGAGTTGATGACGGCGGAGGGTGGGGTGACGCGGCGGGGATGAACTCGGAGGGGATGCGAGGTCGTGCCTCACCCTCGGAGGTCATCCCGGTCGCGCGCCAGCGCAGAGCCGGGAACCATTGGCACCCTTAGCCGGCATGAGGCGGGAGGCCGCCGCTCCACTCCACGGCTGTCATACCTGCGAAGGCAGGTGTCCAGTATCCGCTGGGTCTCATGGTTGTGCGAAAGCGGCAGCCTGAGGCCTTCCGGCGCCCGCCTCGGCTGGAGCCGCGCGACCTGGGGCACCTGGGTCGGTCTTCGGCTTCACTGAGACCGGGACGACAGGCTGAACGTGGGGTTCGCGCAGGCATGCCCGCGCGCCCCTGCAGCCGTCGCGGCCGCTTGACCCTGCACGCCGACAGGGCACAGTGGCGGCGCGCGGGCGTTGCCCGCGACGCCGCGATCGGGTGCGGCGATGTCGACGAGAGGACAGGACGATGGGACAGACTGCCAAGCCGCTGACGGGAACCTGCCGCTGCGGCGCGACGGCGATCGAGGTCGCGGCGGAGCCGATCATGACGGCGGCCTGCCACTGCCACGGCTGCCAGAAGATGAGCTCCAGCGCCTTCTCGCTGTCGGCGATGATACCGGCCGAAGCCTTCCGCGTGGTGGCCGGCGAGCCGGTCAAGGGCGGCCTGCGGGGCCCGCAGCTCGACCATTATTTCTGCCCGCATTGCATGACCTGGATGTTCACCCGCGTGAGCGGCTTCGACGCCTTCGTCAACGTGCGCCCGACCATGTTCGACGTGCCGCGCTGGAGCCGGCCCTTCATCGAGACGATGACGGCGGAAAAGCTCGACTGGGTCGAGCTTCCCGTCGCCCGCAGCTACGCGGGCTTTCCGCCGCCGGAGGACTATCAGGGCCTGATGGAGGCGTTCGCCGCGCGCGGCTGAGAGGCCGTGAGGAGGCGGCCCTAGCCGACGAGAAACCGCGAGGGCGAATAGGGCTGCGGGTCGGCGAGCGGCATCATGTCGGTGACGAGATCGGCGAGGAGCCGCGCCATCGCCGGGGCGAGGGAAAAGCCGTCGCGCATGTGGCCGACCGACAGCCACAGGCCCGGCATGCCCGGCATCTCGCCGACGATCGGCAGTTGATCGGGCACGAAGACGCGCACGCCCGCCGCCGGCCGCTCCTCCACCAGCGACCCGAGCGGCAGCAGCGCCTTCGCCGCCGCGCCCGCCCGCTGCAAGGCGTTGGCGCGCAGCGGTGCCGCGCCCAGCGCCCGCGCCGGCGACATCAGCTCCGTGCCGCCGACCAGCCGCAGCCCGCGCTCCATCGGCGTCAGCGTGAAGCCGCCCTCCTGGTCGGTGACCGGACGGGCCAGCGACACGCCGGAGACGGCACGGAAATGCCGGTGATAGCTGCGGCAGGCGGCGAGCGGCAGGCCGAGGCCGAAGCGCGCCAGCACCGGCGACACGCCCGCGCCCAGGGCCAGCACGACGATCGGCGCGCCGACCTCGCCGCGCACGGTGCGCAGGGCAAAGCCCTGCCGCGTGTCGATCAGCGAGCCGGCCTCGCCGATCTCCACATCGCCGCCGCGCTCGCGGAACAGCCGGCCATAGGCTCTGGTGACACCGCCGGGCGAGGACACCGACTGGCTTTCCGGCCAGTAGATCGCCGCTTCCTCCAGCGAGCGCAGATGCGGCTCCAGCCGGACGATCTCCACCGCGTCGAGATCGACATAAGGCACGCCGAGGATGCGGGCGAAATGCCGGTCCACCTCGGCAAGCTCGCGCGCGCGGCGCGAGCGCAGCAGCTTGATCCAGCCGGTGCGGCGGAAGAAGCGCAGGGCGCTGGCGGCCCGCGCCAGCGCCAGATGCTCGGCCGCCGCCGCCGCCTGCAACGGCGCCAGCGCCCGCGCGGCACGCGCCGCGCTCGACGGCCGGGCGGCAAGGCGCGCCTCGGCGAAGAAGCGGGCAAGATCGGGCAGCGAGCGCGAATCGATGCCGAGGCCATGGCGCCGGGTCAGCGCCCCGGCCAGGATCCCCGGCAGGCCGAGCGGCACGGAAAGCGCCGAATAGCCGTCGCGGCCGATCAGCCCGTCATTGCCGCGCGTCGCGTCCTCGCCCGGCGCGTCGCGGTCGACCAGCGCCACGCGCAGGCCCCGCCCCTGCAGGTGCAGGGCGGCACTCGTGCCGGTGATGCCGGCGCCAAGGACGATTGCGTCGAAGCTGCGCATACGCTTTTCGACACTGTTCACAATCGCCTTGCAAGTGGAAGACGCTCTCCGCGATACTCAAGGCCCTGAAATCTCTCCCGCCCGGCACCGCTCCAGGTGCCCGCAGGCTCTCCGGAAAGTGCCTTCCGACATGCCGGCGCTCGCCCTGCCGCTCTCCCTTCTCGCCTGGCTCGGACGCCAGGGCACCCGCGCCGTCGCGATCAGCGCCCTGCTCGGATTGATGCTGCCGCCGCTCTCCGCGCTGTTCCGGCCGCTGGTCGAGGAAGCGATCTTCGTGCTGCTGGTGCTGGCCTTCCTGCGCGTCGATCCGGTCGCCGTCGTCGCCCATGTCCGCCGGCCGAAACTGGCGGCCCTGGCGCTGCTGTGGATGCTGGTTGCCGTGCCGCTGGCCGTGGGCGCGCTGCTGCAGGCGAGCGGCCTTGCCGCCCTGCATCCGGACATCGCGCTCGCCGCCTTCATCGTCACCGCCGCCCCGCCGATCATGTCGGCACCGGCCTTCATCGCGCTGATCGGCCTCGACGGGGCGCTGTCGCTGGCGCTGGTCGGCGGCGGCATGCTCCTGACGCCGCTGACCGCGCCGGCGATCGCCGGCCTGCTGCTCGGCGAGAGCCTGCCGATCGACACGCTCTCCCTCGGCCTGCGGCTGACCGGCCTGCTCGCCGCCTCCGCCGGCCTCGCGATGCTGATTCGCCGCCTCGCCGGCACGGCGCGCGTCGTCGGGGCGAGAGAGCATATCGACGGGCTCAACGTGCTGATCCTCTTCGTCTTCGCCGTCGCGGTGATGGACGGCGTCGCCGAGCGCTTCATGGCGGCGCCCCTGTTCACCCTGGCGATGGCGGCGCTGACCTTCGCCGTGGCGCTGACGCAGATGGGGCTGACGCTGCTGGTCTTCGCGCAGGTGCGCCGCGACCAGGGCTTCGTCGTCGCCCATGCGGCCGGCAACCGCAACATGGGCCTCTTGGTCGCCGCGCTGGGAGGGACGCTTCCGGATCTCGCCTGGCTGTATTTCGGGCTCGGCCAGTTGCCGATCTACCTGCTACCCTGGCTCCTGAAGCCGCTCGCCAACCGCATCGCCGCCGATCAGGCGGAACGTGACCGGGATCACGGCGGCGCCGCGCCCGGCGGCTAGTCTCTCAAGGCCAACGCAACCCGCACCGGGAGACAGGACATGCGCGACTGCCCGACGCCGAAAGCCTTCACCCTTGCCGCCGCCCCGCTGGTGGGTGCCGCCTTCGCGCTGCTCGTCGGGCTCGGCACGACGCCGGCCTTTGCCGTCGATTATGCACGGGTCGACGTGATGGGCTTTTCCGCCAATGGCAGCCGCTTCGCCTTCGAGGAATACGGCATCCAGGACGGCTCGGGCTTTCCCTATTCCAACATCTACCTGTTCGATGTCGACCGCGACGCCTGGCTCGGCGGCAGCCCGTTCCGCCGGCGCGACGAGCCGGACTACACGACCTCGCCGCAGGCGGAAGCGGCGCTGCAACGCACCCGCGAGGCCAATCGCGATGCGGCCTGGAACCTGATCGTCTCGGCCGCCATCACCGGCCACGGCGACACGGTGGCGCACAACCCGCCGACCCAGCGCGGCATCGATCCGCACCGGATGAGCGCCACCACCCTTGTCGAGACGCCGGACTTCGGCCCGCCGATCGAACTGCGGCTGAGCGAGCACAAGGTGGAGCGGCCCGCCTCCTGCCCGGACGATCTCGGCGAGATCAAGGGCTTCCGCCTGACGCTGAGCTTCAAGGGCAAGACGCGCATCCTCAACGACGATGCCCGCCTGCCGCAAAGCCGCGGCTGCGCGCTCGGCTACCGGATCGACCGGCTGGTGCTGCACCACCCCGACGACGGCCGCGCCAGTTCCTTCGCGGTGCTGGTGCTGGTCGAGCAGATCGGCTTCGAGGGGCGCGACGGCCGCTATCTGGCGATCACCGGCCGGCTGTGAGACGAGGCCGGGCCGCTTGCGCGCTTGTGGCACCGGGGAGCCTGTGATAGCGGCTTGCGCCAGATCAGCCCCAAGCGATCAGCCTCCCAAGCCCAGCCATCGGAGCCGCCGCCCATGCCCCGCCCCCTCGTCATCGCCCCGTCCATGCTGGCCTCGGACTTCTCCGCCTTCGGAAGGGAAGTGCGCGACGTGGTGGAGGCGGGGGCCGACTGGATCCATCTCGACGTGATGGACGGGCATTTCGTGCCCAATATCAGCTTCGGCCCCGACGTCATCAAGGCGATGCGCCGGCACACCGACAAGGTGTTCGACACGCATCTGATGATCGCCCCCTGCGACGCCTATCTGGAGGCCTTCGCCAAGGCCGGCTCGGACATCATCACCGTGCATGCCGAGGCCGGCCCGCATCTCGACCGCTCGCTGCAGGCGATCCGCGCGCTCGGCAAGAAGGCCGGCGTCTCGCTCAACCCGGCAACGCCGGAAAGCGTCCTCGAATACGTGCTCGACCGCCTCGACCTGGTGCTGGTGATGAGCGTCAATCCGGGCTTCGGCGGCCAGTCCTTCATCCCGGCGATGGTCGACAAGGTCGCCCGCATCAAGGCGATGATCGGCGACCGGCCGATCGACATCGAGGTCGATGGCGGCGTCACCGCCGAGACCGCGCCGCTGGTCGCGAAGGCCGGCGCCAACGTGCTGGTCGCCGGCTCGGCGGTGTTCAAGGGCGAGGGCGTTGCCGGTTACCGCGCCAATATCGAGGCGATCCGCGAGGCCGCCGCAGCCGCCACGGCTTGACCCCCGCCGCCGCGCGGCCGACAGTCGGCGCGATGCGCCGGGCACTGCCGCCCGGCGTGAGAACGGATGACCCTGCCAGGTGCGATCTCTCGTCTTCGCCATCGCCTGGGCCGCGCTGATCGGCCTCCTGCAGACCGCGCTGCTGATGTGGCGCGGCGAAGCGCTGACCGGCCGTTCCGCCGCGGTGGTGCTGGTCATGACCGCGAGCGGCTTTCTCGGCGCCTTCTGCGCCTGGGGCGCCGCGAGCCTCCTGACCTTCCGCCGCCGCAAGGGGCGGCTGCCGGCGCGCTTCGCCGCGATGATCCTGTCGCTGACGCTCGGCACCACCGGCTTCGCCGCCCTGGGCTTCTTCCTGCAACTGCGCACCTATTATTCCGAGTGGCACACCACCACCCTCTCCATGCAGATGTTCTGGGAGTTCGCCTTCACCGCCGCCTCGTCCAGCTATGTCTTCGCCGTGCTGAGCGCCCGCCCGCTGCTGCCCTTCGCTTTCCTGCCGCTGCTCGCCTTCTCGTGGTACTTCGCGCGCATTGAGCCGTCGCGCCGGGTCTGATAAGCAGCCGGCACACCCGCCCGCTGCCCGAGAGGACGCCCGCATGATCCCGCGCTATTCGCGGCCAGAAATGGTCGCCATCTGGTCTCCCGAGACGAAGTTCCGCATCTGGTTCGAGATCGAGGCGCATGCCTGCGACGCGCTCGCCGAGATCGGCGTGATTCCGCAGGACGCCGCCCGCACGATCTGGGAGAAGGGCGGCGCCGCCACCTTCGACGTCGCCCGCATCGACGAGATCGAGCGCGAGACCAAGCACGACGTCATCGCCTTCCTGACGCATCTGGCCGAGATCGTCGGGCCCGACGCCCGCTTCGTGCACCAGGGCATGACCTCCTCCGACGTGCTCGACACCTGCTTCAACGTGCAGCTCACCCGCGCCGCCGACCTGCTGCTGGCCGATATCGACGCGCTGCTGGCCGCCCTCAAGCGCCGCGCCTTCGAGCACAGGGACACGGTCTGCATCGGCCGCTCGCACGGCATCCATGCCGAGCCGGTGACCTTCGGCCTGAAGATGGCCGAGGCCTATGCCGAGTTCGACCGCTGCCGCACCCGCCTGATCGCGGCGCGCGCGGAGGTCGCAACCTGCGCCATTTCCGGCGCCGTCGGCACCTTCGCCAATATCGATCCGCGCATCGAGGAACATGTCGCCAAGGCCATGGGCCTGGCCGTCGAGCCGGTCTCCACCCAGGTGATCCCGCGCGACCGGCACGCGATGTTCTTCGCGACGCTCGGCGTCATCGCCTCGTCGGTCGAGCGCGTGGCGACCGAGATCCGCCACCTGCAGCGCACCGAGGTGCTGGAGGCGGAGGAATATTTCTCGCCGGGCCAGAAGGGCTCCAGCGCCATGCCGCACAAGCGCAACCCGGTGCTGACCGAGAACCTGACTGGCCTTGCCCGCATGGTCCGCGCCTATGCGATGCCGGCGATGGAGAACGTCGCCCTGTGGCACGAGCGCGATATCTCGCACTCCTCCGTCGAGCGGATGATCGGCCCGGACGCGACCGTGACGCTCGACTTCGCGCTGGCGCGGCTGACCAATGTCATCGACAAGCTGCTGGTCTATCCGGAGCGCATGCTGGCCAACATGAACCGCCTCGGCGGCCTGGTGCATTCGCAGCGCATCCTGCTGGCGCTGACCCAGGCCGGCACCTCGCGCGAGGACGCCTATCGCCTGGTCCAGCGCAACGCCATGAAGGTCTGGGACAGCTACCAGAAGGACGGCAGCGCCGATGTCGACTTCCTGGAGGAGCTGCTGAACGACGCCGACGTGCGCGCCGCCCTGTCGGAGGAGGAGATCCGCTCGCGCTTCGACCTCGGCTATCACACCAAGGCCGTCGGCACGATCTTCGACCGGGTGTTCGGCAAGGCCTGACGGCAATGCGCATCGCCGTGCTGGCCGACATCCACGGAAATGCCGAAGCGCTCGAGGCGGTGATCCCCGACCTCGAGCGTGAGGCTCCGGACGAGGTCGTCAATCTCGGCGATTGCCTGTCCGGTCCGCTCTGGCCCGAGCGCACCGCGACACTCCTGCGCGGCCTCGGCTGGCGGACCGTGCGCGGCAACCACGACCGTGTCGTCGCGGCCGGCAACGTGCCGGCGGCGAACCGTACGGATCACTTCACCGCCAACGACCTCTCCGCCGAAAGCCTTGCCTGGCTGCGGACGCTGCCGGCAACGCTGGAGCTGGAAGGCGGCGGGATCCTGCTGTGCCACGGCACGCCCTTGCGCGACGACGTCTACCTGACGGAAGAAATCGCGGGCGACAGCACCCGCCTTGCCGCGGAACAGGACATCGCCGACCGTCTCGGCGATACGGCGGCGGAGCTGATCTGCTGCGGCCACACCCATATTCCGCGCCTGATCCGACTGCCGGATTGCGGCCGGACCATTCTCAATCCGGGCAGCGTCGGGCTGCCGGGCTATAGCGACGACACACCGGCGCCGCACAAGGTCGAGACCGGCAGCCCGCACGCGCGCTATGCGATCCTCGAAAGGATCGGGCGGGACTGGCGGTTCGAGATGAAGAGCATCACCTATGACTGGGAGCGCGCCGCCCGCGAGGCCGAGCGCAACGGCCGCCCGGACTGGGCCCGGCCGCTTCGCACGGGCTTCTTCGGCCCGCTGTCCTGACACTCGATCGCAAGAGACCGACAGGGAACACCGCTCGATGAAAATCGCCGAGACCGATATCCTGCTGCTGCCCGGCTATGGCGACACGCCGGCCGGCCACTGGATGCACCGCTGGTGCGAGAAGATGCCGACGGCGCGCATCATTGCCCAGCGCAACTGGTTCCAGCCCGTGCTGAAGGAGTGGGTGGATACCCTGAAGGACGCGGTCGCCGCCACTGAGCGCCCGGTGGTGCTGGTCGGCCATTCGCTCGGCTCGATCACCGTGGTGCACGCCGCCCATGGCCACGGGCTCGACACGGACAAGATCAGGGCCGCCTTCCTGGTCGCCCCGACCGATCTCAACCGCAAGGAGCCGAAGCCCGCCTTCGACGCCGCGCAATTCCGTGCTGTGCCGAAGGGTCCCCTGCCCTTCCGCACCAGGGTGGTGGCGAGCCGCACCGACCCCTATTGCGCCTATGAGGTGGCCGAGCAGATGGCAAGGGACTGGGGCGCGCATTTCCAGGATGCGGGCGATGCCGGCCACATCAACCTGGAGAGCGGCCACGGTCCCTGGCCCGAAGGACTGATGTCCTTCGCCTATCTGATGAAGGACCTGTAAGAGGCAGGCCCCCAGATCCCCTTGCGGCTCCCGGCGCGCCCCCCGCCTCAGGCGGTCTTGCGCGGTCCCGGCCCCATCACCGTGTCGATGCGCCGGGCGACCAGCAGCGAGATCGGCACGGCGACCAGCGCGCCGACACCGGCGAAGACCGCGAGCAGCCAGGGCGCGAAGGCATTGATGCCGTAGAAGGTCATCGGCACCAGGGCGAAGGTCCCGGCCAGGGTCGGCCCGATGACGATGAACAGAATGGCGGCAAGCTTCCACATGAAAGGCACTCCCTCATTGTGGGGCAGTGCGGGCGGTCTTGCGGGGGGAAACCGACCAACGCCCCAACGTCAGCCATGGTAGTCCCAACAGCCGCAAAAGGTATGCGGCACCCGACCTCATGGGGGTTTCCCTCTCGGGACTACTACGCAGAAACCGCCCGGTCGGAGACCGGACGGCCAATATGCGTTGCCTGCGAAAGACGGAAGGCAGACGGGGAACGTCAGTCCAGCTCGGCGAGCCTGGCGCCGGCCACCTCCAGCAGCATCGACATCTCGATGCCGTGGGAGATGAAGCGGAAGCCCATCTCGCGCGCCGACCTTGCATCCGCCGCGTTGTTGCAGAAGATGCCGGCGACCTTGCCGGCCGCCCGGGCGCGCCTGGCCACCTCGGCGGCGATCGTCTGCACCTTGGCGCTGCTGGGGGCAAGCTCGCGCCCCTCCGACAGGGTCAGCGACAGGTCCGCCGGGCCGATGAACACGCCGTCGAGCCCGTCCACCGCCAGCATCTCGTCCAAGGCCTCGAGCGCCGCCGGCGTCTCGATCATCGCGAAGGCGACCGTCTCCGTATTGGCGGAGGCAAGATACTCGGCCGGCGTCAGGCCCTGCAGCATCGCCGCGCGATGCGGCCCCCAACTGCGCACGCCGGCGGGGGGAAACTTGCTCGCCCCGACCAGCGCCAGCGCATCCTCGATCGTGTTGACCATCGGCATGATCACCGCCTCGGCGCCAAGGTCGAAGGCGCGGCTGACCGTGGCGAAATCGTCGACCGGCGGGCGCACCACCGCATGGGCGCCGCCAAGGCGCGCGGCGGCGATGCCCTCGCGCACCGAGGCAAGGTCATGGGCGCCGTGCTGCATGTCGAGCGTCACCGCGCCGTAACCCGCGCGGCCCAGCAATTCCGCCAGCACCGGCACAGCCAGCGTCGACCAGGCGGTGATGACGGTCTCGTCGGCGCGAAGGCGGGCGGCAAGCGAGGGCTTGGAAGCGGACATGGCGGGAAGTTCCGAACTGGCGGGGTGGGAAGGCCGGCAGGGCGCGGGCCTGCGGATCGACGCGATGAAGCGAAAAGGGGAAGAAGCGAAAAGGGGCGGAAGCGAAAAGGGGCAGCGCCCGGCGCTGCCCCCTCCCCTGTCACCCTTCGTTCTTGATCTGCTCGGCCGCCTGGTGCAGCAGCTCGTCCATGGTGCGGCGGATCTGGTGGTCGGACTGCTCGACACCCGCCTCGTCGAAATCGCGGCGGATCTTCCGGAACACGTCCTCGTCGCCCGGCTCCTCGAAATCGGCCCGGACCACTTCCTTGGCATAGTCCTGGGCCTTGTCGGCATCGAGCCCGATCTTCTCGGCCGCCCACAGGCCGAGCAGCTTGTTGCGACGGGCCACCGCCTTGAAGCGCAGTTCCTCGTCGTGGGCAAACTTGGACTCAAAGGCCTCCTGGCGACGGTCGAAAGTGCTCATGCGTCAGTCTCCTGCCTTCTAGCGGTGGCGCCCGCGGGCGCTGAATTCGGTTGCGGTACCGCCATCATATGGGGATCCGCTGCGCCCTTGCATATCCTTCGCGACACACCAAATCAACGCGTATCGGTCGCCCCGGCCTCCCTGTCCCGCACTCCCGACACACGCATCCCGGCCCCCGCGCGAACGCACAGGCGGCCAGGTGAAAATCTCTTGAGCGGCTTCATTGTACTTTCCAGGGCGATCGTGTAGGTTCCGCGCCATCGAGCGGGGGGCCGAAAGCGCAACTGCCGTTCTCGCGCCCTTCCGATGACCGTCCCGGGTCCGGCCTCCGCCGAACGAGACACTGTCCGACAGGGCAAGGGACCGCAGTCAACCGGAGCATCTCCGCCAATATGGATTTTCTTTCTCAAACACGGTACGTGCCTATGAACCGCCGCCGGCGCATTTACGAGGGCAAGGGCAAGATCCTCTATGAGGGCCCGGAACCTGGTACGCTCATCCAGCACTTCAAGGATGATGCAACTGCCTTCAACGCCAAGAAGCATGAGATTGTCGATGGCAAGGGTGTCCTGAACAACCGGATCTCCGAGTTCATCTTCAACCATCTCAACGCGATCGGCATCCCGACCCATTTCATTCGCCGGATGAACATGCGCGAGCAGCTCATCCGCGAGGTCGAGATCATCCCGCTCGAAGTGGTGGTGCGCAACGTCGCCGCCGGCTCGCTGTCCAAGCGCCTCGGCATCGAGGAAGGCACGCAACTGCCGCGCTCGATCATCGAGTTCTACTACAAGAACGATGCGCTCGAGGACCCGATGGTCTCCGAGGAGCATATCACCGCCTTCGGCTGGTGCTCGCCCCAGGAGATGGACGACATCATGGCGCTGGCGATCCGCGTCAACGACTTCCTGACCGGCCTGTTCCTCGGCGTCGGCATCCGTCTCGTCGATTTCAAGATCGAATGCGGCCGGCTGTGGGAAGGCGACATGATGCGCATCGTCGTCGCCGACGAGATCTCGCCGGATAGCTGCCGCCTGTGGGACATCCAGTCCAACGAGAAGATGGACAAGGACCGCTTCCGCCGCGACCTCGGCGGCATGCTGGAAGCCTATCAGGAAGTGGCCCGGCGCCTCGGCATCCTCAACGACAACGACCGGCCGAACGGCACCGGTCCGGTGCTCGTGAAGTAAGCCGGTCAAGCAAGATCGCCGGGCGTCGCGCTCGGCGGAACACGGAAAGCCCCGACCGGAAACGGCCGGGGCTTTCGGTTTTTCGGGGACGCCTCGCGCCGAAGATCAGGTGCGGTTGATCGAGACGCCGCCGTCGACCAGCATCGCCGTTCCGGTGGTGAAGCTGGAGGCCGGCGAGGCGAGGTACAGCACCGAGCGGGCCACCTCCTCCGGCGCGGAGATGCGCTTGAGCGCATGCAGCCCCTCGACGAAGGCGAGCGCCTCCGGCGTCGAAGCCGCCTCGCGTCCCATCGGCGTGTCGATGCCGCCCGGCAGGATGGCGTTGACCCGGATCCCCTTCGCGCCATGCTCGGCCGCCAGCACCTGCGTCAGCCCGACGAGCCCGGCCTTGCTGGCGCCATAGGCCGCCATGCCCGGCAGGCCGACCGAGTGCCCGACGATGGTCGAGGTGAAGATCAGCGAACCGCCACCACGCTCCTCCATCGCCGGGATCTGGTATTTCGCCCCGAGGAACCCGCTGGTCAGGTTGGTGGCGAGCACCGTGTTCCAGTCAATGAGCGACAGGGACGATGCCGGCGCCATCGGCCCGATCATGCCGGCATTGTTGAAGCCGATGTCGAGCCCGCCGAAGCGGTCCTTGGCGAGATCGACCAGCGCCTTCGCATAGGCCTCCTCCTGCACGTCGCCGGCAAGCACGGCCGCCCGGCCGCCCGCCCGCCCGATCTCCCCGGCGACCGCTTCCAACTCGCTGGAGCGCCGCGCGCCCAGCACGACCGCGCAGCCTTGCGCGGCGAAGAGCCGCGCCGTCGCCGCTCCCAGCCCGGAGCTCGCCCCGGTGATGATTGCGACCTTGTCTTCCAGTATCGGCATGAAGCCCTCCTTGCGTTGTCAACGGAACGGTTGATAGGCAAGGCGGGAGAGCGGCGACACCCGATTAGAGATCGCCCCGGCACCGATGCGAAACGCATCCGGCCGACGCAAAACGCACAGAAGCCCCTTCCTTCCGCGCGGCCAGCGCGCTAGAAGCGGCGCAAATGCCCTGCCGGCGGACGCCAACGCGCCGGCGCCGACCTGCGGAGACGTCCCCCGATGAAAGCACGCGTGACCGTTACCCTGAAAACCGGCGTCCTCGACCCGCAGGGCAAGGCCATCGAGGGCGGCCTTGCCGCGCTCGGCTTCGCCGGCGTCGACAGCGTGCGCCAGGGCAAGGTCTTCGACCTGGAGCTCAGCGGCCGCGATGCGCAGGCCGCGCGCGCCGACCTTGCCGCCATGTGCGAGAAGCTGCTCGCCAACACGGTGATCGAGAACTACGACATCGAGATCCTGTAAGGATCCTCGCGGAGCCGGGACCGAAATGGACGAGGACAGCGCCAGGGCCCTGCGTTTCCTGCTGATCAAGGCGGCGATCTTCATGTTGCTGCCGGCCGCGCTGGCGCTCGCCGCCGCGCTGTTCCTGGTCTGAACCGATCCTCGCGTGAACCGAAAGGGAGTCCTCCCGCCATGAAGTCCGCCGTCGTCACCTTCCCCGGCTCGAATCGCGAGCGCGACATCATGCATGCGCTGGAGCTGACCTGCGGCCGCAAGCCGCAGGCCGTGTGGCATGCAGAAACCAGCCTGCCGGACGTGGACCTCGTCGTGCTGCCGGGCGGCTTTTCCTATGGCGACTACCTGCGCTCCGGCGCCATCGCCGCCCGCGCCCCGGTGATGGAGGCGATCCGCGCCTTCGCCGCCCGCGGCGGCCTGGTGCTCGGCGTGTGCAACGGCTTCCAGATGCTGACCGAGGCCGGTCTGCTGCCGGGCGCATTGATGCGCAATGCCGGCCTCACCTTCGTCTGCCGCGAGGTGCTGCTGGAGACCGCCTCCACCGCCAACCGCTTCACCGCCGGCATGCGCAAGGGCGAGGTCTGGCGCTGCCCCGTCGCCCATCACGACGGCAACTATTTCGCCGATGGCGAGACGCTGGCGCGGCTGGAGGGCGAGGACCGCGTCGCCTTCCGCTATGCCAAGGGCACCAACCCGAACGGCTCGCTCAACGACATCGCCGGCATCACCAACGAGGCCGGCAATGTGCTCGGCATGATGCCGCACCCGGAAAACTACGTCGACGACCAGCAGACCAGCACCGACGGGCGCGCCTTCTTCGAGAGCATCTGCGCGGCCTTCGCCGCCGCCTGAGCCGGCCGCGAGACACGGGAGACAACCGATGAGCCGCTCCGCCTCCGGATCTCCCTTCTCAGGCGAAGAAAAGGCCGAGCTCGCCCGCCGCCTGCGCGCCTATCTGCGCGATGAACTGGGCGCCGAAGCCGGCATGCTGGAGACCGAGGCGTTTCTCGACTTCCTCGCCGCCGAGATCGGCAACGCCTTCTACAATCGCGGCCTGCTCGACGCCCAGGCCGCCATCGCCGCCCGGCTGGAAGAGGCGACCGACGCGGTCTATGCGCTGGAAAAGCCCATCCGCCCCTGACCGCAGATGAACCGCTCCTGCGGGGCGCGCAGTCTTATTTTCCGGTGATGAAGCTCAGCGCTGCCGGATCGACCTGCACGTCGAGCCGGCGTGCCGACATCGGCTCGCCGTCGAGATTGAGCGCGAGGTCTTCCTCGGCCTCGATGGTCAGCCGGGTGAAGCGCGCCTTGCGGGCATAGCCGTCGAACTGGCTTCCCGGCTCGCGCAGCAGGCCGGAGAGCAGCGTCATCAGGTTGTCCGCGTCGGGCTGGGGAAACAGCGTCAGGTCGAGGCGGCCGTCGTCGACACGCGCCTCGGCGCAGAGCGGCACGCCGCCGCCGGCCAGCCGGCCATTGCCGATGGCCATGGCGATGAAGTCGCCCTCCCAGGAGAACCCGTCGGCCGCGAAGGCGGCGCGCGTCGGCGCCAGCTCCCCGATCCGGCTGGCGCCGGCGATGAGATAGGCCGCCCCGCCGAGCAGCCGCTTGGCGCGCGGGTCGGTCTCGCGGGTGATGCGGGTGACGGAGCCGCCGCTCGCCACATTGACGAAGACCCGGCCGTTGATCCGCCCGACATCGATCCGCCGCGGCGCCGCCGCCGCGCAGAGCGCCAGCGCCGCGGCCACATCGTCGACCGGCAGGCCGAGGCCGGTGGCAAAGTCGTTGGCGGTGCCGAGCGGCAGCACGCCGAAGGCGCAGTCGGTCGCCGGCTCCGCCTCCAGTGCGGCGGCAACCACCTGGTTCACCGTGCCGTCGCCGCCGCCGGCGACGATCACCTGCGGCCGCGCGTCGCCGGCAAGGCGCACCGCCTCGCGCGCGAACTGCGCCGCGTCGTCCCCGTCATAGGTCACCCGCACGCGGACCTCGCAGCCTTCGCCGCGCACCCGCTCGACGGCGCCGCGCACATCCTCGCGCTGCGCGGACTTGCCATTGAGGATCAGCAGGAGACGGCGCATGCGGGAATCCGGTCTTTCGTTTCGCAAGGAACGGCGCGGCGGGCACCTATCGATAGATGGCGAGCCGAAAGCGGCATGTCTACAATTCCCTTTGCCCTTGCGGTTTGCTAAAGGGGCGGCATCTTCCGCTTTCAAGGTTGCAGGCCCCCATGATCCCCAACGACATCGCCATCACTCCGGAGCTGGTCGAGGCGCACGGCCTCAAGCCGGACGAGTATGACCGCATCCTGGCGCTGATCGGGCGGGAGCCGACCTTCACCGAACTCGGCATCTTCTCGGCCATGTGGAACGAGCACTGTTCCTACAAGTCGTCGAAGAAGTGGCTGAAGACCCTGCCGACCAGCGGGCCGCGCGTCATCCAGGGACCGGGCGAGAATGCCGGCGTCGTCGATATCGGCGACGGCGAGGCGGTGGTCTTCAAGATGGAGAGCCACAATCACCCGTCCTATATCGAGCCCTATCAGGGCGCGGCGACCGGCGTCGGCGGCATCCTGCGCGACGTCTTCACCATGGGCGCCCGGCCGATCGCGGCGATGAACGCGCTGCGCTTCGGCGCGCCGGACCACCCGCGCACCCGCCATCTGGTCTGCGGCGTCGTCGCCGGCGTCGGCGGCTACGGCAATTCCTTCGGCGTGCCGACGGTCGGCGGCGAGGTCAATTTCGACGCGCGCTACAACGGCAACATCCTGGTCAACGCCTTCGCCGCCGGCCTCGCCCGCACCGATGCCATCTTCTATTCCAAGGCGGAGGGCGTCGGCCTGCCGGTCGTCTATCTCGGCGCCAAGACCGGCCGCGACGGCGTCGGCGGCGCCACCATGGCCTCGGCCGAATTCGACGAGCAGATCGAGGAAAAGCGCCCGACCGTCCAGGTCGGCGACCCGTTCACCGAAAAGTGTCTGCTGGAGGCCTGCCTGGAACTGATGGCCTCGGGCGCGGTCATCGCCATCCAGGACATGGGCGCGGCCGGCCTCACCTGCTCGGCCGTCGAGATGGGCGCCAAGGGCGACCTCGGCATCGAGCTCGACCTCGACAAGGTGCCGGTGCGCGAGGAGCGCATGACCGCCTATGAGATGATGCTGTCGGAGAGCCAGGAGCGCATGCTCATGGTGCTGAAGCCCGAGAAGGAGGAGGAGGCCAAGGCGATCTTCCGCAAATGGGGCCTCGACTTCGCCGTGGTCGGCCGGACGACGGACGACCTGCGCTTCCGCATCCTCCACCAGGGCGAGGAAGTCGCCAACCTGCCGATCAAGGAACTCGGCGACGAGGCGCCGGAATACGACCGCCCCTGGGTGGAGCCGGCCCGGCCGGCGGCCCTCGCCGCCGACGACGTGCCGCAGGCCGATATCGCCGACGCGGTGCTGACGCTGCTCGGCTCGCCCGACCTGTCCTCGCGCCGCTGGGTCTGGGAACAGTATGACACGCTGATCCAGGGCAACTCGCTGCAGCGGCCGGGCGGCGATGCCGGCGTGGTGCGCATCGAGGGCCATGCCGCCAAGGCGCTCGCCTTCTCCTCCGACGTCACGCCGCGCTACTGCGAGGCCGATCCGTTCGAGGGCGGCAAGCAGGCGGTCGCCGAATGCTGGCGCAACATCACCGCCACCGGCGCGCTGCCGCTGGCGGCCACCGACAACCTGAACTTCGGCAATCCTGAGCGCCCCGAGATCATGGGCCAGTTGGTCCGGGCGATCCAGGGCATCGGCGAGGCCTGCCGGGCGCTCGACTTCCCGATCGTCTCCGGCAATGTCTCGCTCTACAACGAGACCAGCGGCAAGGGCATTCCGCCGACCCCGACCATCGCCGGCGTCGGCCTGCTCGCGGACGCCGGGAAGATGGCGCGGATCGGCTTCGCCGCCGAGGGCGAGATGATCGTCCTGGTCGGCGCGCCGCAGGGCTGGGGCAGCCATCTCGGCCAGTCGGCCTATCTGCGCGACGTCCACGGCCGCGCCGACGGCACCCCGCCGCCGGTCGACCTGGCGGCCGAGAAGCGCGTCGGCGACCATGTGCGCGACCTCATCGGCCGCGGCATCGTCACCGCCTGCCACGATCTCTCGGATGGCGGCCTCGCCATCGCCCTGGCCGAAATGGCGATGGCCTCCGGCATCGGCGCGACCATCGCCGGTCTCCCGGACATCGATCCGATCCCCGTCTTCTTCGGCGAGGACCAGGCGCGCTATCTGGTGACGCTGGCCTTCGACCCGCACAGCGCGGAGTGGGCGGCCCTGCGCGCCGAGCAGGAGTCGCTCGGCATCTTCGCCCCCTGGATCGGGACGACAGGCGGCACCTCCTTGAAGCTTGGCGGTGCGCGTGCGATATCCGTTGAGGAACTGAAGGCGGTGCACGACTCCTGGTTCCCCCGCTTCATCGACGGCAAGTAATCGAGGACTGATCCCATGCCCATGGACGCCCGCGACATCGAACGGCTGATCAAGGAAGGGATTCCGGACGCGAGAGTGACGATCCGCGATCTCGCCGGCGACGGCGACCACTACGCCGCCGAGGTGGTGGCCGAGAGCTTTCGCGGCAAGAGCCGGGTGCAGCAGCACCAGATGGTCTATCAGGCCTTGAAGGGGAGCATGGGGGGCGAGCTGCACGCACTCGCCCTGCAGACCAGCGCTCCGGAATGAACGCCGCACAGCGGACATCCCACGGTCGCCGGATCTTGACCCGGCAGAACGAAAGGACAATGAGATGAGCATTCAGCAGTGGATCAAGAACGAGGTCGACAGCAACGACGTCGTCGTGTTCATGAAGGGCACCCCGGCCTTCCCGCAGTGTGGGTTCTCCGGCCAGGTGGTGCAGATCCTCGACTATGTCGGCGTGCCCTACAAGGGCATCAACGTGCTCGAGGACGACGAGTTGCGCCAGGGCATCAAGGAGTTCTCGAGCTGGCCGACCATTCCCCAGCTCTATGTCAAGGGCGAGTTCGTCGGCGGCTGTGACATCGTGCGCGAGATGTTCCAGAACCAGGAACTTCAGGCGCACTTCACGGAAAAGGGCATCCCTGTCCGGCAGCCGAGCTGATCAAACAGGTTAATAAAGAGTTAATAAGGGGCGGATCCAAGTCGATCCGCCCTTTATTTTTGCAAAATTTGCTGACTAGGCAAAATTTGCCGAATCACTCACGATGAACGTCAGATGAATGCGCATTTCAGACTGCGCTCACGGACGAAGCGGTAGTTCTCGGGTGAACAGGGGTTCCCGTCACCGAAAGGAACGACAGATGCGGATAGCGAAGTTTGCCGTTGCCGGTATTGCCCTCAGCCTGGGCCTCGGCCTCGCGACCGTGGCGCAGGAGTCCGACGCCGGGCTGCGCCGGATCGCCTGCGTCAACCTCACCGTCTTCGCCCCCGCCGGCAACGGCCTCAGCGACGCCGACACCTGCCGGGCCCATGGCGGCCTTGCCGAGAAGGGCGCGGCCGAGGCCTCCGCCGCCCTCGTCATCCTGGTGCGCAACCAGCCGGCCGGTTTCGACCGCGGCCTTGCCGCCGGCAACGGATCGTAGCCGCTTCCCCGCAGCTCACCGCGATCCGTATTTGCGGGCAGCGTCGAGGGCAAGGCCCGTGCCGACGCTGCCGAAGACGTCGCCCTGTACCACGCTGGCGCCGGGCAGCAAGCCGGTCAGTTGCTGCCGCACGAAAGGCACCGACGCCGAGCCGCCGGTCAGGAACACCGACGAGATGTCGCCGGCCGCAACGCCCGCCTGCGCCAGGCACGCCGCCAGCGCCCCCTCGATGCCCGCCACCGCCTGTTCGATCGCCGCGATGAGGTCCTGACGGGTGATCGCGATGTCGAGCGCGCCGCCGCGCAAGGGAAACCCAAGGCGGTGAACCTCCTCATGCGACAGGGCGATCTTCGCCGCCTCCACCGCACCGGCCAGCGCATGGCCCTGCCGCTGCGCAATCACCTGGATCAACCGCTCGACAAGCTCCGGCCGCGCCGCGTCCTGGCGCAGCTCGCGCAGCCGCGTGTCGATCTGCGGCGCGTAGAGAAAGTTGATCCGGTGCCAGGTGGCGAGCTCGAAATAGGCCCAGTTCGGCAGGTCGCGGCGCGGATCGCGCGAGCGCGTGCCATAGCCGAGCTCCGGCATCACCCGGGCAAGGCTCAAGAGCCGGTCGAAATCCGTGCCGCCGATATGAATGCCGGTGCTGGCGAGAATGTCCTCGCGCCGGTCGACCTTGCCCCGCCGCTCCGGCGACACCCGCACCACCGCGAAATCCGAGGTGCCGCCGCCAAGGTCGACGATCACCGCCAGTTCCTCGCGCGTCACCGCGCGCTCATAATCGAGCGCGGCGGCGATCGGCTCGAACTGGAAGGCGACGGAGGCAAAACCGGCCTTGCGGGCGATGGCCTCCAGCTCGCCTTCCGCGCGGCGGTCGGCCGCGTCATTGTCGTCGACGAAGCGCACCGGGCGGCCCAGCACCACCGCGTCGAAGGCATGGCCCGCCGCCTGCTCGGCCCGGTGCTTCACCTGCGACAGATAAAGGCCGATGATCTCGCCGAAGGTCCAGCGCTGCGCCCGGATCGTCGTCTTCTCGCTCATGGTGCTGGAGCCGAGCACGCTCTTCAGCGCCCGCATCAACCGCCCCTCGATGCCCTCCACATAGGCGGCGACCGCATCGCGGCCGAAGCGCACATGCGTGTCCTCGAAGGAGAAGAAGATCGTGCTCGGCAGCACCACGCTGTCGCCCTCCAGCGGCAGCAGCCGCGCCGTGCCGTCGCCCAGGAGCTGCGAGGCGGTGGAGTTGGACGTGCCGAAGTCGATGCCGCAGGGGCGAAGGCTGGTCATGGTCGGGTCCGGGTCGGGTCGGGTCGCGCCGCGGCCGGCGCAGGGAAAGCGCTGCCGGCGGCCGGGAGACGGTCCCCCCGGCGCGGGCAGCGCTCTGGTCGGGGCGGTTATTCGGCGGCGAACAGCGTCCGTGTCATGGCAAGGCCGGCAGCGCAGGGCTCCTCCGCCTCGCCGGCGGACACCGGGACCTCGCCCTGGCCGGGGCGGAGCCCGGCGAAATCGAACAGCGAGAGATCGTGCAGATGCGACGGGCGGACCTGCGTCAGCGCCTTCGCCATGGTGGCGAGCCGGCCGGGGCTCTCCTGCTCCCAGGCCTGCAGCATGCGCTTCACCTCGGCCCGCTGCAGCCCGTCCTGGCTGCCGCACAGGTCGCAGGGGATGATCGGGAACGCCATGGCGCGGGCAAAGCGGGCGATGTCGTCCTCGGCGCAGGCGATCAGCGGCCGCAGCACCATCAGGTCGCCGTCGTCATTGACCAGCTTCGCCGGCATCGCCGACAGCCGCCCGCCATGGAAGAGGTTCATGAACAGGGTTTCCAGCGCATCCTCGCGGTGATGGCCGAGCACCACCGCCTGGCAGCCCTCCTCGCGCGCCGTGCGGTAGAGCAGGCCCCGGCGCAGCCGCGAGCACAGCGAGCAATAGGTGCGCCCTTGCGGGATCTTCGAGGTGACGATGGAATAGGTGTCCTGCCGCACGATCCGGTGCGGGATGCCGTTGTCGCTCAGGAACTGCGGCAGCACATGCGAGGGAAAGCCCGGCTGGCCCTGGTCGAGATTGCAGGCCAGCAGATCGACCGGCAGCAGCCCGCGCCATTGCAGCTCCAGCAGCACGGCGAGCAGCGTGTAGCTGTCCTTGCCGCCCGACAGGCAGACCAGCCAGCGCGGCCGCGCGCCGCTCGCCTCGACCATGGCGTGGCGGGCGATGGTCTCGCGCGTCTCGCGCAGCAGCCGCTTGCGCAGCTTCTTGAAGCCGACCGAGGACGGCGCATTGCGATAGAGCGCGGGAACGTCGCTCTCCACAGGGTCGGCAAGGTCGGTCATGGCTGGCGCGCGCCCCGGCTGGCTGAAACGGGAGGATCGATGATCCCGCTGGAATAGCGCCTCGCGCCGCCAGCGCCAAGCGGAAAGCCGCGCCCCCATAAAAGCAAAAGGGCGCGCTCCTCACAAAAGCGAAGGGGCGCGCTCCTCACAAAAACAAAAGGGCGCGCCCCTCGCAAAAGCGAAGGGGCGCGCCGGTGGCGCGCCCCTCAAAGGCCTGGCGGACTTTTTCAAAAATCAGCGCGAGTAGAACTCGACGATCAGGTTCGGTTCCATCTGGACCGGATACGGCACGTCGGTCAGCGTCGGAACGCGCGCGAAGGTCGCGGTCATCTTGCTGTGGTCGGCGGCGATATAGTCCGGCACGTCGCGCTCGGCCAACTGCACGGCCTCGAGCACGGTGACGAGCTGGCGCGACTTCTCGCGGACCTCGATCAGATCGCCCGGGTTGCAGCGGTAGCTCGCGATGTTGACGCGGCGGCCGTTGACCTTGACGTGACCGTGGTTGACGAACTGGCGGGCGGCGAAGACGGTCGGAACGAACTTCGCGCGGTAGATGATGGCGTCGAGACGGCGCTCGAGCAGGCCGATCAGGTTCTCCGACGTGTCGCCCTTCATCCGCGAGGCTTCCACGTAGATCTTGTGGAACTGCTTCTCGGAGATGTTGCCGTAGTAGCCCTTGAGCTTCTGCTTGGCGCGGAGCTGCACGCCGAAGTCGGAGAGCTTGCCCTTGCGGCGCTGGCCGTGCTGGCCCGGGCCGTACTCGCGGCGGTTGGCCGGAGACTTCGGACGACCCCAGATGTTCTCGCCCATCCGGCGGTCAATCTTGTACTTTACACCATGGCGCTTCGACATGCGCGGTTCCCTCGTTGTTTGCCTTCTTGCAAGGAAACGCGACCTCCTCTCCTGCTTTTCCGCAAAGCGGCGAAACAGGCGACAGGACCCCCGGCCAACGGCGCCGGCGCGGGGCTCCACGGTTGCGTGAAATGCAAAGCGGGCCGACAGGGCCCGCAAAGCGAGAGGATGCCTACTCCAAAGCCGCCTTCGAGTCAAACGCTCGATGCCGCCTCCACGCCGGAAATCGCCAGCGTTTGCCCCGACAGCAGGCCGAGCGCGGCGGAAAGATCCGCTCCCGACGTCGCCAGCATCCGCACCGGCGCAGCAAGCAGCCCCTCGCCGGTCGCCGCCCCGCTGGCGAGGAGCACGTCGCGCAGCCGGCGGGCGATGGCCGGCGCCGGGTCGAGCCAGTCCACCGGCCAGGGCGCGATCTCGGCCATCCGCTCCGCCAGCAGCGGAAAATGCGTGCAGGCCAGCACCACCACATCCGTGCGCCGGCCGCCCTTTTCCACGAAACAGGGAGCGAGTTCGGCCGCCAGCAGGTCCGCATCGAGCCGCCCGCGCAGCAGCGCCTCCTCGGCAAGCCCGGCAAGGCGCCGCGCGCCGACCAGCGTCACCGCGACATCCGGCGCGAAACGGTGGATCAGGTCGAACGTGTAGTCGCGCGTCACCGTGCCCGGCGTCGCCAGCACGCTGACAAGGCCGGAGCGGGTGCGCTCGGCCGCCGGCTTGATCGCCGGCACGGTGCCGACGATCGGAATGTCGAGCGCCGCCCGCAAGGGAGGCAGCACCAGCGTCGAGGCGGTGTTGCAGGCAATGACCACGGCGGCCGGGCGCAACGCGCCGGCCAGCCGCGTCACCACGCCGGTGCAGTGGCGCGTCAGCGCCTCCGCCTGCCAGGCGCCATAGGGAAAGCCGGCATCGTCCGCCGCATAGACCAGCGGCAGGCCCGGCAGCAGCCGCCGGATCTCGCGGGCGACCGTGAGGCCGCCGATGCCGCTGTCGAAAACCAGAACCGGAGCCGGTTCCGCCATGGTCTGCCCCCGTCAGCCGCGCGGGCGGGTCGAGCGGCCTTCGAGCGCTGCCACCACCCCGCGCAGGGTCTTCACCTCCTGATCGGTGAGTGAGGCTTTTTGAAGGATGTTGCGCAGGTTGCGGACCATCGAGGGCCGCTTCTCCACCGGGCGGAAGAAGTTGACCGTGTCGAGCGCCCCTTCCAGATGCTCGAACAGGCGCACGAGGTCGTCCTTGCTGGCCGGCGGGTTCTGCTCCTCGTCGAGACGGAAGGGCAGAGCCCCGTCATTCGCCTTCAGCCGCCATTCATAGGCGCAGACCAGCACCGCCTGGGCGATGTTGAGCGAGGCGAAGTCAGGATCGACCGGCAGGGTGACGATCTCGTCGGCGAGCGCCACCTCGTCGTTGTTGAGGCCCCAGCGCTCGCGCCCGAACAGATAGCCGGTGCGGGTGCCGCCGGCGCCGAGCCGCGTCGCCGTCACCGCCGCCTCGTCGGGGCCGCGCACCGGCTTGGCGATCTCGCGCGAGCGCGCCGTGGTGGCGAAGACGAAGCCGAGATCGGCAACCGCCGCCTCGACACTGTCGAACACCTGCACCGCCTCGATCACATGGTCGGCGCGGCTTGCCGCCGCCCGCGCCTTCTCGCTCGGCCAGCCGTCGCGCGGATTGACCAGACGCAACTCGCGCAGGCCGAAATTGGCCATGGCGCGGGCCGCCGTGCCGATGTTCTCGCCAAGCTGCGGCTCGCACAGGATGATGCAGGGCGGCGGCAGGTCGGTGACCCTGGCCGCCGGGTCGATGGTCGAATTGCGTGTCATGGCGGGCGAGATAGCCCAATCCGCGCGGCTTTTCCAGCGCCCGGCGACGGCGACCCGGCCAAGGGGCGCAAAATCCCGTCGAACCGCCCGCCCGGTTACGATAGCTTCACATATCGGGGGTTGAAATCGCGTTCGGGCCGTCAGGCCGGGCGCCTGCCCGGACGGCCCCGCTCGCAAGGCGAACCTTCCGCCCGTCCCAAGGCCGACCGCTCGCCCTCTCCAAGACGCAGACGACAGGATCCCGCCATGACCGACGCACCCTCCCTCCCCGTCACCGAAGCCGTCCGCCAGAAATGGGGCTGGTTTCTCGCCCTCGGCATCGTCCTGGTGATCGGCGGGGCGCTGATGATCGCGCTGCCGCTCGCCAGTTCCATCGCCGTGACGCTGGTCATCGCCATCGTCTTCGCCGTCGGCGGCGCCGTCCAGATCTGGCATGCCTTCTCCGTTCCCGGCTGGGGCGGCTTCATCTGGAACATTACGACCGGCGCCATCGCGCTGGCCGGCGGCATCGCCGTCTATTTCAACCCGGTGATCGGCGCGGCGGCGCTGACGCTGGTGGTCGCGGCGATCCTGCTGGCGCAGGGTATCGCCCAGATCCTGCTGGCGATGAAGATCCGCCCGCATGACGGCTGGGGCTGGGTGCTCACCGCCGGCATCGTCTCGGCGATTGCCGGCCTGTGCATCTGGTTCGAGTTCCCCTCCTCCGCCGTCTGGGTGCTCGGCCTGCTCGCCGGCGTCTCGGTGCTGATCAACGGCTGGAGCTTCATCGCCATCGCGCTCGCCGCGCGCGCCCTCGGCCAGCGCCTGTCCGCCTGAAGCCCCGGCCCGCCTGAAGCGTCTGTCCGCCTGAGCGGAAGGGACAGCCGAAGCCCCTCAGGAAGGGCGGGAAAGAGACCGCCAGAGGAGACGGCCAAGGGAAGGGAAAAGCCCGCGGCCGGACTACTCGGCGGCCTCGACCATGCCGGGCCGGCGGCCGTCTCCAGCCCCTTTGCCGGCGCCGGCCATGAAGTTGATGCGGAACGCGGAGCCCTCGCCCGGCACGCTGACCGCGTCGATATCCCAGCCATGACGGCGGGCGATGGCCTGGCAGATGGCAAGGCCCATGCCGGTGCCGGAATAGCGGTCGCGCGAATGCAGCCGGCGGAACGGCTCGAACACCTGCGCCTTGTGCTGCATGTCGAAGCCGATGCCGTTGTCGCGGATGGTGACGCTCGCCGTCGCCCCGCTGGCGAGCCGCTCGGCGAGCACCTCGACCACCGGCGCGCGGTCGGGATGGCGGAACTTGATGGCATTGCCGATCAGGTTCTGGAACAACTGCTCCAGGAACACCGGATCGCCGCTCAGCAGCGCATCGCTGTCATGCAGCACGACCTTGGCGCCGTTCTCGCGGATCAGCTCCGACAGGCTGTCGCGCACCTGCTCGACGAGCTGCGCCAGCGGCACCGCCTCGCGCGACAGCTCCCGGTCGGAGGCGGCCGAATAGTTCAAAAGGTTGGAGATCAGCGTCTTCGCCCGCCCGGCCGAGGTCTTCATCACATTGGCCGCATAGTCGATGGTCTCGCGGTCCTTGTTGGCGACCCCCTCCAGCAGCAGGTCGCTGAACACGGTGATCTTGCGCACCGGCTCCTTGAGATCGTGCGAGGCGAGATTGTTGAACTGGGTCAGCCGCTCGTTCGCCAGCCGCAGATCCGCATTGGCCTGGGCAAGCTCGCTGGTGCGCTCGGCCACCCGCCGCTCCAGTTGCGCCTGCAGCCGCATCAGCCGGCTGCGGTCGCGCAGCAGGAGCAGACCCATGGAACTGCCGGCGACCAGCAGGCCGAGGATCAGCACCACCACCAGATTGACCGTGCGCTGCAGCGCCGCGCGCTGGCGCGAGGCCGCGTCGAGCTGCAGCCGGTAGACCGCCGAGCGGAAGGAATCGAGCGTCGCCTGCAGGCCGGAGAAGTCGTCGCGCAGCTTGCGCGCGGCCGCGACATCGCCGGCGGCAATCGCCGGCATCGCCGGGTCGGAGTCGCGCAGCACCGCCTCCAGGTCGCCCATCAGCGGCACCGAGCCGTCGACCCGCACCAGCTCCTGCCCCGCCTCGCCCTC
Source organism: Stappia sp. P2PMeth1 (assembly GCF_900185735.1). Lineage (NCBI taxonomy): Bacteria > Pseudomonadati > Pseudomonadota > Alphaproteobacteria > Hyphomicrobiales > Stappiaceae > Stappia > Stappia sp. P2PMeth1. Next base: position 25,244 of record NZ_FYAW01000027.1, read on the forward strand.
GCCAAGGCGCATCGCCCGGCTCCACAGGATGTCGAAGCGCGCGGTCACTTCCTGCGCATGTTCGGGCGCCCCGCCATGCACGATCATCGTGTTGAGCGCGTGCATCAGGTCCTGATACTCGACGACGAGCTGCGCCGTGTACCAGATCAGGCTCTGCCGGTATTCGGAGCGGTCCTCGCTGTTCTGGCGATTGAGGGTGGACACCACGAAGAAGAGCGAGGCGCTGATGATGGTGAGGCCGATCATCAGCGCGACGTAAAGCGTCCGCACCCATCTTGCGCTGAGATCCATCGCCGCGATCCGCTCCCGTTTCCCGCGCCCGGCGCAAGCCGAAGCCGAACCGCAAGCTTACAAGCGTCGCGGAACCGAGGGAAGGCCGATTTCAACCAGAACTATTCGGATCGTGAATCCACTACTATGATTTCGCGGATCTGCCAGATCGAACGCGAATAGTAGAGCTCCCGGCGCAGTTCCTCCCGGTCGGACCAGGGATAGATCAGCCACAGCGGCCCGCGATCGCGGATGCTCATCTCCTTGCCGTTGACCCGCATGGCGAGAATCACGTCGTGGTCGAGCGCGTCGGAGACCGGGATGGTCACCCGGTACTTGTTGAGCGCAACCGCCTCGATCCACGCGCCGCGGGCGCCGACGCGGGCCAGCAGATCGCGCAGCAGCGGCCCCTCGAACACGGCCGCCTCGGAGAGCCAGGGCGTCTCGGTGGACACCGCCGTCATGCCGAGCGCTTCCAGTTCCGCGCGGGTGAAGCCGACCGGCGCCCCGCCTTCCAGCGCGCCGCTGACCACCAGCACCGGCCCGCTGTCGGCCAGCGCGGGCGCACCTAGCGGCGGCATCGCAAGGCCCGCAATGAGCGCGAGAGCCGCAACGACACCGCCCAACCCCTTGCGGCCGGCATGCCGCCAGCGCGTCATCGGACCTTGCATCCGTTCCACTTGCAAAGGGCTCCCTCCGAATCTTTGACAGGAGGATATGCGCCGAATAGGCACTTCTCGCAAGGGCCTGGCGGTTGCATCGCCCGATATGGTTTCCAGCCGCCTGGATTGCAGCCGAAGGGCAGTTTGACGAATGGTTGGCTTTCCGTTTGGCCGGCCCTTTGCTATAGGGGCCGCGCGGCATCCTTGACCGGCGGCGCCAACCTGCGACGGCAGGCGCCCGGCAGGGCCGGCAGGTTCGGGCGCATGAGGCGCGAAAGCCACCCAAGACGCGAGGTCATCTGCACATGGCGAAGATTAAGGTTGTCAATCCGGTTGTCGAACTCGACGGCGACGAGATGACCAGGATCATCTGGCAGTTCATCAAGGACAAGCTGATCCACCCCTATCTCGACATCGACCTGAAGTATTACGACCTCTCGATCGAGAAGCGCGACGAGACGGATGACCAGATCACCGTCGATGCGGCCAATGCCATCAAGCAGTACGGCGTCGGCGTGAAATGCGCGACGATCACCCCGGACGAGGCCCGCGTCGAGGAGTTCGGCCTCAAGAAGATGTGGCGCTCGCCGAACGGCACGATCCGCAACATCCTCGGCGGCGTGATCTTCCGCGAGCCGATCATCATGCAGAACGTTCCGCGTCTGGTGCCGGGCTGGACCCAGCCGATCATCGTCGGCCGCCACGCCTTCGGCGACCAGTACCGCGCCACCGACTTCCGCTTCCCCGGCAAGGGCAAGCTGACGGTCAAGTTCGTCGGCGAGGACGGCACCACCATCGAGCACGAAGTGTTCGACGCTCCCTCCGCCGGCGTCGCCATGGCGATGTACAACCTCGACGATTCGATCCGCGACTTCGCCCGCGCCTCGATGAACTACGCCCTGCAGCGCGGCGTGCCGTGCTACCTGTCGACCAAGAACACCATCCTCAAGGCCTATGACGGGCGCTTCAAGGACATCTTCCAGGAGGTGTTCGACGCCGAGTTCAAGTCGGCCTTCGAGGCCAAGAAGATCTGGTACGAGCACCGCCTGATCGACGACATGGTCGCCGCCGCGCTGAAGTGGTCGGGTGGCTATGTCTGGGCCTGCAAGAACTATGACGGCGACGTGCAGTCCGACATCGTCGCGCAAGGGTTCGGCTCGCTCGGCCTGATGACCTCGGTGCTGATGACGCCGGACGGGCAGACGGTGGAGGCGGAAGCCGCCCACGGCACCGTCACCCGCCACTACCGCCAGCACCAGCGCGGCGAGGAGACCTCGACCAACCCGATCGCCTCGATCTTCGCCTGGACCCGCGGCCTCGCTCACCGGGCCAAGCTCGACGACAACCAGGACCTCGCCAACTTCGCCGCGACCCTGGAGAAGGTCTGCATCGACACCGTCGAGGCCGGCTTCATGACCAAGGACCTGGCGCTGCTGGTCGGCCCGGACCAGAAGTGGCTGACCACCAACGGCTTCCTCGACAAGATCGACGAGAACCTGAAGTCGGCGATGGCCGCCTGAGCCGTCAAGCCCTTGCGACGACACGCGAAAGGCGCCCCTTGCGGGCGCCTTTTTGCAGTTCGGGTCCGCCGCGCCTCTCGCGGGCCGCGACGCGGCGCGCGCAACGCGCTAGCATAGCCATACCCTTCCCTTTCGGAGCCCCATCGATGCCGTTTCGCCTTTCTGCCCTGGCCCGCCTCGCCGCAGCGGTTCTCACCCTTTTCGCGCTTGCCCTTCCCGCCGCCGCGCAAGGCGCATACGAGCCGGCCCGCGGCACGCCCGAGCGCGCCGCGCTGATGGACGCGATCCGCCCGCTGGTCGAGGTGCGCACCGGCGCACCGGTCGAATTCATGGTCGTCCGGCTCAGGGTCTCCGGCGACTGGGCCTTCGCGATCGTCGATCCGCAGCGCCCCGGCGGCGCCCCGATCGATCCGGCCGCCACCATCTATGGCGAGGACGCCGAATACATGGACGGCCTGCGCACCTATGCGCTGCTGGTGCGCGCCAACGGCCGCTGGAACATCGTCGACTACGCCGTCGGCCCGACCGACGCCTTCTGGGACGGCAATCCGCTCTATCGCCAGATCCCGCGCGGCCTGCTGCCATAATCCAGCGTTTACCATGCGGAGAAATTGACAGATTTGCCGAGCGCAACGCGCCCCGGTTGACCCGATCTTCACCTGTACACTGCATCCTCCGCCAAAGTCGGAATTGGTGGAGAGGGAGCAATGACGACACTGGGACTTCCCCAAGACATCGCGGAACTCTGGGACCGGGAGATCGTTCGCGTCACCCATGACCTTCCCGGCAACCCGCTGTTCTCGGACGAGGCGCTGGCCGAACTCGTCGCCAACAACCCGGATGCCGTGCGCGAGATCGCCACGATGGACACCAGCGTCGAGGACAAGAGCCGCTGGCGCCGCAGCGACCTGTCCGCCAACGACCCGCACGGCCTGTTCGAGGCCGTGCGCAGCGGCGCGCTGTGGGTCAATATCGGCCATGTCGGCGGGCGCGATGCCCGCTACCAGCGGCTGATCGACGGCATCATGGACCAGATCGACGCGGCCGTGCCCGGCCTCGACAGCTACAACCGCCAGATCGGCGTCCTGATCTCCTCGCCGCGCGCCCGCGTCTACTACCATGCCGACGTGCCCGGCCAGGGCCTGATCCACATTCGCGGCGAAAAGCGCATCTGGCTCTATCCCGGCCGCGAACCCTATCTCAAGCCCGAGGAGCTGGAGCGCGTGGTGACCGCCGTCACCGCCGAGGAGATCAGCTACGACCCGAGCTTCGACGAGGCCGCGACCGTGATCGACCTGACGCCCGGCACCGCGCTGTTCTGGCCGCTCAACTGGCCGCACCGCGTGGTCAACGGCGACAGCCTCAACGTTTCGGCGACGGTGGAATATCACACCCGCAAGACCCGCCGTCATTTCGCGCTCAACTATGCCAATGGCGTGCTGCGCCACGGCCTCGGCCTCCGGCCGCGCTCACGCGCCACCAGCGGCGCCGGCTTCTGGAGCAAGGCGGCCTTCGCCTATGCCTGCCGCAAGACCGGCCTCGGCTCGCGCCTGCTGCGGTCCGGGAAGGGAGGCTGAGGCATGGCGCAAGCCGCCCGGCCACTCGCCCGCCGGTTCGACACGGTCCACGATGCCGACCTCGCCGCGCTGTGGACAACGCTGGAGGCGGAGGGCTGCTCGACCGCCTTCCTCTCGCTGGACTTCGTCCGCTCGCTGGAGGACGGCGTCCTGCCGGAGAGGCAGGGCAGCCCCGTCTATATCGCGATCGTCGAGGCGCGGACCGGCGCGCCGCTGATGATCGTGCCGCTTGTCGCCGACACCCGCTTCGGCGTCCGCCGCCTCGGCTTCCTCGATTGCGGCGTCGTCGACTACCACTTCCCGCTGGTCGACCGGAAGGCCTGCGCCGATCCACGGCTCTTCGCCGCCATGCGCGAGACCTTCCTCGCCGCCCTGCCGCCGCATGACGCGCTGCTGCTGGGCAAGGTCATCCGCGAGTTTCGCGGCGTGCCCAATCCCCTGTGGAGCGAGAGCAAGCTGATCGAGATCGGCGAAGGCGCCTCGCGCATCGACCTCGACCCGGAAAGCCTGGAGCGGGCGCGGCGCAACCACTCGCTCTATGCGAAAATGGCCAAGCAGCGGGCGAAGCTTGAAAAGCTGCCCGGCTTCGAGATCGTCGAGGCCCGCAGCCCCGGCCAGATCGACCAGGTGCTCGGAGTGATGGCGCGCCAGCGCCGGCAGCGTCTGTCGGCCTTCGGCATCGCCGACCTGTTTCAGGATCCGGCGGTCTACGCTCACTATCGCCGCCTGGCGCTGGCCGGCTGCGCGAGCGACAAGGTCCTGGTTCTCGGGCTCAAGGTGGACGACACCTGGCTCGCCACCAGCTATTGCTTCTGCCACCAGGGCGTCGTCACCGGCATCCTCTGCTCGCTGGACGACGGCCCCTATCGCAAGCACTCGCCCGGGCTCATCGCCACGATTCTGGAGATCGAATGGGCGGTGCGGCACGGCTTCGGCCTCTATGACTTCGGCGCCGGCAGCTATGACTACAAGGAGCGGTTCGGCGGCCGCCACCGGGCGGTCAAGGCGCTCGCCGCCTCCGCCAGCCTGAAAGGGGCAGCCTATCTCGCCGCCGTCAAGGCACGGATCGCCCTGCGCCTGTGGCTCAGGGACCGCCCGGCCCTGCACCGGCTGGCCCGCACGACAAAATTGCTGTTGCTTGCCGCGATCGGCCGCAAGCGGCTGCCGCAAACCCGGATCGCCGGGCGCACCCGGCCCGTTGCGCTGAACTGAGGCGCCTGCCGCGAAATGTGAGGGAGCTCAGGTTCGGGTGTCTGGCCCCGCCGCCTCCGGCAGGTCGGAAAACAGGTCCGGCAGCGTCTCGTCCGCGCCGGCCGCATCCGCGCGCTCCATGTCCTCGGCCTCGGCGACCTCCTCCGCCAGAATGTCCCCGCTGGGAGCGCCGCGCCGCTGCCGCACCTCGTCCAGGACCCGCCGCGCAAGATCGGATTTGCGCGCCATAAGCGCGTGCAGGTCCTGGGCCTCGAGCACCAGCAGCCGCGCGTCGCTTTCCGCCGTGACGGTCGCCACGCGCTGGCGATCCCCCAGCACCGCCATCTCGCCGAAAAAGCCGCCCTCGCCAAGATGCGCGCGGGTCTGGCCCAGCGTCACCTCGACGAGGCCGGAGGCGATGAAATACATGCTGCTTGCCGGTTCGCCGCGCCGGCTGATCACCTGGCCGGCCGAAACCGACTGGCCGCGCAGCAGCCGGTCGAACCAGCGCCCCTGCCGGTCGCCGGCGGGCTCTGCCGAGCCTCCCTCACGCCCACCGGGTCGCCGGCCCCTTCGCAAAGAGGGTCGCGACCGGTCGTCATCGGATCAGGCCTCGGCCGGCGCAGCCGTTTCCAGCGCCGCCGCGATCGCGGCAACCGCCGCTTCCGCCTGCGAGGCGTCGGTACCGCCGGCCTGGGCCATGTCCGGCCGGCCGCCGCCACCGCGCCCGCCCAGCACCTCCGAGCCGAGCTTCACCAGCTCGACCGCGTTGAACCGGCCGGTCAGGTCGCCCGTGACGCCGACGACGATCGCCGCCTTGTTGTCGTCCGAGGCATTGACCAGCACGACGATGCCTGAGCCGATCTGGCCCTTGGCGTCATCGGCAAGGCCCTTGAGATCCTTCGGGTTCAACCCCTCGACGATGCGCGCCATCAGCTTGACGCCGCCGATCTCGCGCAGGCCCTTGTCGCCATCGCCCGCGCCGCCGCCCATGGCGAGCTTCTTGCGCGTGTCGGCAAGCTCGCGCTCCAGCCGGCGCTTGTCCTCTACCAGTGCCGCGACGCGCTCGGTCACCTCCGCCTGGCCCGACTTCAGCACCGAGGCGATCTCGCGCACCCGCGCATCCTGCCCGGCGAGATGCCGGCGGGCGGCCGCCCCGGTCAACGCCTCGATGCGGCGCACGCCGGCGGCAACCGCGCCCTCGTTCACCAGCGTGACGAGGCCGATATCGCCGGTGCGCGACACATGGGTGCCGCCGCACAGTTCCAGCGAATAGGTTCTGCCCGCCTTGTCGCCGCGCAGCGCCCGGCCCATCGAGACGACGCGCACCTCGTCGCCGTATTTCTCGCCGAAGAGCGCCATCGCGCCCTCCTCGATCGCCTCGTCGACGCCCATCAGCCGGGTCTCGACCGCGGCATTCTGCAGCACGATCTGGTTGGCGATCTCCTCGACCTCGGCCAGTTCCTCCGCCGACATCGGCTTGGGATGGGAGAAGTCGAAGCGCAGCCGCTCCGGGCTGACCAGCGAGCCCTTCTGCGCGACATGGGTGCCGAGCACCTCGCGCAGCGCCTCGTGCACCAGGTGGGTGGCCGAGTGATTGGCGCGGATCGAGCCGCGCCGCGCCCCGTCGACCAGCAGTTCCAGCGGCAGGCCGACGGTCACCTTGCCGGAGAGAACCCGCACCTCGTGGACGAAGAGGCCGTCGGCCTTCTTCTGGGTGTCGGTGACTTCCAGCTCGACGCCGCCCTCGCCGCGCATGCGGCCCGTATCGCCGACCTGGCCGCCGGACTCGCCGTAGAACGGCGTCTGGTTGAGCACGACGAAGCCGGTCTCGCCTTCCTGCAGTTCCATCGCCTCGCCGCCCTCGCGCACCATCGCGGCGACGACGCCCTCGGCGGTCTCGGCATCGTAGCCGAGGAAGTCGGTGGCGCCGCAGCGCTCCTTCAGCGTGAACCACACGGTGTCGGTGGCCGCCTCGCCGGAGCCGGCCCAGGCGGCGCGCGCCTCGGCGCGCTGGCGCTCCATCGCGGTGTTGAAGGCGGCAAGATCGACGCTGACGCCGCGCGCGCGCAGGGCATCCTGCGTCAGGTCGAGCGGGAAGCCATAGGTGTCGTAGAGCTTGAACGCCGTCTCGCCGTCGAACTCGGCGCCCTCGCCGAGACCGGCGCTCGCCTCGTCGAGCAGCGTGAGGCCGCGCGCCAGCGTCTTGCGGAAGCGGCGCTCCTCCAGCTTCAAGGTCTCGGTGATCAGCGCCTCGGCGCGGGCGAGCTCCGGATAGGCCCGGCCCATCTCGCGCACCAGGGTCGGCACCAGGCGCCACATTAGCGGCTCCTCGGCGCCCAGCAGATGGGCGTGGCGCATGGCGCGGCGCATGATCCGGCGCAGCACATAGCCCCGCCCTTCGTTGGACGGCAGCACGCCGTCGGCGATCAGGAAGCTCGAAGCGCGCAGGTGATCGGCGATCACCCGGTGGCTGGCGCGCTGCGCCCCTTCCGCCTCGGCGCCGACCGCGTTTTCCGAGGCGGAGATCAGCGCCCGGAACAGGTCGATGTCGTAATTGTCATGCACGCCCTGCAGCACGGCGGCGATGCGCTCCAGCCCCATGCCGGTGTCGATCGACGGCCGCGGCAGGGTGATGCGCTCGCCCGGCAGTTGCTCGTACTGCATGAAGACGAGATTCCAGATCTCGATGAAGCGGTCGCCGTCCTCGTCCGGCGACCCCGGAGGGCCGCCCCAGATGTGATCGCCGTGATCGTAGAAGATCTCCGAACACGGACCGCAGGGACCGGTATCGCCCATCGCCCAGAAATTGTCCGAGGTCGGGATGCGGATGATCTTGTCCTCGGACAGGCCGGCGATCTTCTTCCACAACGAGAAGGCCTCGTCGTCCTCGGCATAGACGGTGACCAGCAGCCGCTCCTTCGGCAGCGCGAATTCCTTGGTGATCAGGGTCCAGGCGAGTTCGATCGCCCGGTCCTTGAAATAGTCGCCGAAGGAGAAGTTCCCGAGCATTTCGAAGAACGTATGATGGCGCGCGGTGTAGCCGACATTGTCGAGGTCGTTGTGCTTGCCGCCGGCGCGCACGCATTTCTGCGCGGTCGTCGCGCGCTGATAGTCACGCTTCTCCAGGCCGGTGAAGACGTTCTTGAACGGCACCATGCCGGCATTGGTGAACATCAGCGTCGGATCGTTGCGCGGCACGAGCGGACCCGATGCGACGATCTCGTGACCGTTGCGCCCGAAATAGTCGAGAAAGGCAGTCCGGATTTCGTTTACGCCGCTCATAAAGCCGTCCAATGCTCCCTGGACTGACGACCCTGCCGCGACGTCTCGCGCAGCGTTCCCGCCAAGTCCTGCCATGTCCAAGATCTCGAGCCGCTTTTAGCTTTGCCCCGGCGACAAGTCCAGTATCGCCCGCACCGCGCCGGCTTGCCTTCCCTGATCAGGCACCCGCCCCACCCGATACCGTACAGGCGCCGACCTGCGTACTCTCCTGCATGGAAACCGTGTGCCCGATGTGGAACAGTCGCGGCATGGCTGTCACGCCGAGGACCCGCACCGGAAACGGGAGATGTGCCATGGGATGGGAATGCAAGAACCGCTTTTGGTCCGGGACACGGACCTATATCTCGAGCTTCCGCAAGAATCCTCCGCCGCATGTCTACATCGCAACCCTGACCGCGCACGAGATCACGGCCGCGGAGAAGCGCGAGCTCGTCACCTGCGTGCGCACCTGGCCAGCCGTGACGGATCAGTCGCGCCCCCTGATCGAGCAGGTCGTCAAGGACATCGAGGAGGCGCAGGCGTCCGGCTGACGAAGGACACGCCCCGCATGTCCACGACGCGAGGACAAGGCGCCCGGAAGGACCAAGGACGAAGTCAAAGGGGACGGAGGCCGACGGCCGCCACTCAAGGGCAATCACCTGAGACTGGCGGCCCGGGCGAGGCGCCTTCACGGCGGTGAAACCGAGGCGCTGACGCTCAAGATGGCCGGAGTTCAATCCCCCCGTCATGCCCCCCCCCGTCATGCATCCCTCGTCATGCCGCCCTTCGCCGGCCAAGGACAGCGACCGCGGCGAGACACGGCTGGAGGGCGTTTTTCTCCGCGCCTATGTCGCGCTCCGGGTCCCGCACCCACTTGACGCGGCTAAAGCCCTTTCGGCCAATTCGGAGCCATTCTGACGGAGCGATTTTGTGACAAGGTCAAGCAAAGGCACGCAGGCCGTATCTGGAGACGGACAAGGGGCTTTGCGCCGAAATTGGCGCAAAATCGCCCGTCCCGCAGGACTTCCGATTGGCGGGCGCCCGACATTGGTGGGCGCCCGACGCCGAACCGATCTTGCCCGATGCGACGGCATCGCGCGGCGACCGTTTCGACGCCGGATCGCCGCTCCAATCGAGAAGCGGAATTGACTTCGAATTGGCCGAAAGGGCTCTAGGATGCCTGTCCGGCACATGTCAGGCGAGCCGCCCGGCACAAGGGCCGGGCGGCATCACATCAATCGTCGGCGGCGCCGTCGTCGTCGGTTTCGGAGAAGGGATCCGTGATGCGTTCGGCGATCAGCCCGGCATTCTGCCGGATCGCCAATTCGATCTCGTCGGCCAGCGCCGGGTTGTCGCGCAGGAACTGCTTGGCGTTTTCGCGGCCCTGGCCGAGCCGCTGGCTGTTATAGGAGAACCAGGCGCCGGACTTCTCGACGATGCCGCCCTTGACGCCGAGATCGATGAGTTCGCCCATCTTCGAAACGCCCTCGCCATAGATGATGTCGAACTCGACCTGGCGGAACGGCGGGGCGAGCTTGTTCTTCACCACCTTGACGCGGGTCTGGTTGCCGACCACCTCGTCGCGGTCCTTGATCGATCCGATCCGGCGAATGTCGAGGCGCACGGAGGCGTAGAATTTCAGCGCATTGCCGCCGGTCGTCGTCTCGGGCGAGCCGAACATCACGCCGATCTTCATGCGGATCTGGTTGATGAAGATGACCATGCACTTGGAGCGCGAGATCGAGGCGGTCAGCTTGCGCAGCGCCTGGCTCATCAGCCGCGCCTGCATGCCCGGCAGGCTGTCGCCCATCTCGCCGTCGAGTTCGGCCTTCGGTGTCAAGGCCGCGACCGAGTCGACCACCAGCACGTCGATGGCGCCCGAGCGCACCAGCGTGTCGGCGATCTCCAGCGCCTGCTCGCCCGCGTCCGGCTGGGAAATCAGCAGCTCGTCGATGTTGACGCCGAGCTTGCGCGCATAGATCGGATCCAGCGCATGCTCCGCATCGATGAAGGCGCAGATGCCGCCCTTCTTCTGGGCCTCGGCAACGGTGTGCAGGGCCAGCGTCGTCTTGCCCGACGATTCCGGCCCGTAGATCTCGACGATGCGGCCGCGCGGCAGGCCGCCGATGCCGAGCGCGATGTCGAGGCCGAGCGAGCCGGTCGACACGGTCTGTACCTCGACCACCTGTCCCTGGCCCATCTTCATGATGGAGCCCTTGCCGAAGGCGCGTTCGATCTGCGAAAGGGCGGCGTCGAGCGCCTTGTTCTTGTCCATCTGAATGCCTTCGACCAAGCGGAGTGAATTCTGTGCCATGAGGCTACCATCCTTATTTCACGCCGCGCCCGGCGATTCAAACTGCGCTTTTGTACCAGTTTTGTTCTCATTGCACAAGAGAGATCAAGCTATTGATATAACTTGATTTATAGGATAGTGTTCCTTTTGTGTTCCGATAGGATGTCGGGTGCCCCCGCGCGCCACCGCGGCGGGAGAATCGGTTTGGTCTGCCGTCAGCGCCGGGTCGCTTGTCGCAGCCGGCGCAGACGGCAGCGGCCCGTGTCCGACCGGATCTTCGCGCAAGGGCGCGCAGGGATACGGGCGGACTGCGGCCGGGCAGCAGATCGGAGACGGGAGCAGGTATCGAGTGAGCACCCAGGACGCGGCGCGAGACGGAGACAACGCAGCACAGAGACCACGCAGCACGGACAGGAACGGTTGGTGAGAACAGCGGAAGAGGCTGAACCGAGCCCGGATAGGCGGCGGCTTGCCCTCGGACGTACTTTGCCTTGCCCCCAGACGCACTTTGCCTTGCCCGAAGTGGCGCAGGAACGGCCGGGCACGTCGGCCGCTTTCTCGGCCGTCATATCTGCGCCTTGTGCGCGCGCCGCCGAAACCAACGAAAACTGGATGGAGGCCAACCGATACCTCAACATGGACGACCTCAGAGAGAACAAGAAGCTCGAACTCCGTAGGCCGCATGACCAGCTTCACGGCCGCCCCAATTCGCAGAACTTGACGCACACAACCACGACAGCCTGTGTGAGGCATCGGCCCGCGCATCGTTTCCGCCGTTGTTTACGGCCGGCCTCTCCTGGCGCCTTCCCGGACGAGCAACGCGAGATCCGGGACCGGCGAGCCGAGGGCGTGTGTGGCAACACTCAGGTGTGAGACCGTTGGCGCGGGGGCTCCCCGATCCCCGCGCGGCGCTGGCGCACCGTCCGGGAGGACGCGGGAGAGAGGCAGCGTGTCGCCGCTGGCGCTTTCCCCCCCTCTGCCGGCGGCGCCGACACCTCCCCCTTGAGGGGAAGAGAGGAGCTTGGCCTGCGGCCGGCGCACCGCTGCCGCGAACGCCCTCGGCTCGTCGATCCCGGGGCGGACGGTCTTGCAGCAGCGGAGGCCTCCGGTCTTCTGCGGCCAGCCCAACGGCTCGGTCCGCACGACCTGTGATTACGGGTTCCCGGTCTCCGGCTTCGCCGGAGCCGGAACGACAGCCTGTGTGTGAGGCACCGGCCCGCGCATCGTTTCCGCCGTTGTTTACGGCCGGCCTCTCCTTGCGTCTTCCCGGACGAGCAACGCGAGATCCGGACCGGGGAGCCGAGGGCGTGTGTGGCAACACTCAGGTGTGAGACCGTTGGCGCGGGGGCTCCCCGATCCCGGCTCGGCGCTGGCGCGCCGTCCGGGAGGACGCGGGAGAGAGGCGGCGTGTCGCCGCTGGCGCTTTTTGCATGCCCCCGAGAGAATCCGCCGCGCGCTGCGCATCGGCGGCGCCGAGTTCGGCGATCAACTCCTCCATTGCGTAGCCTTCATCGCCCCACTTCTTGCGACCAAGATCCCGGTCGAGGCGCTATGGATGCCGGGTCGAGTCACCGTTATGCCGATATCGGCATAAGACGCATTATGCCGTAAGCCGGATTATGCCGCATGGCCGAGTTCGGTGGCTGGCTTGCCGGGGTTCGGCCATGTGGCGGTTCGGCAAAATCCAGTTCATGGAAAGCGACGAAGCCTGTGGAATTTGCCGTTCACACCGGTAGCAGTAGCTGGTCCAAAACCACTGAGTGAAGCTCTGGCGATGCGCATGCGACAATGGCGCCACTTGATGTCAGCGACAGGGGCCGCCCCTTCCAGTCAGAGATCACGCCACCTGCTTCCTGCACAACCGGGCACAAAGCGCAGATGTCGTACGCATCCAGATCATCTCCATTAAGGCAGATATCTATGAGGCCACGTGAAAGTGCGCCATAGGCGGGTGCCCCGCCGTCGAACACCCTTAACCTTCCGGTCGACAACAACTGTCGGTACCCCGAGGCGCTGTCGCCTCTGAAACTGTCGGGATTTGCCAGACTGATGACAGCCTCATCAAGTTCGCGCCTCCCGCTGCTTCGAACGAGCCGACCACTGAAGACCGTGCCTTTCCCCTCTGCGGCGACATAGCGCGCGCCTGGCACGGGCATGTCTATGATCCCCAGAACCGGAGATTCGTCACGGCATACGCTGATCAGCGACGCGAAGTTCAAGAGTCCGGTTCCAAACTGGCGTGTGCCATCAATCGGATCGAGAACCCATGTGAAGGCGCTTCTCCCGGTTTCAAAACCGTATTCTTCGCCAAGAATGCCGTGAGACGGAAACTGCTGCCGTATCCGCTCCCGCCACATCGTCTCGATGGACAGGTCGGCTTCTGTCAGCGATGAGCCATCGGATTTGTAGGTCACCGCCAGGTCGCTGTGCCACGCCTGAGCGGAGAGACCCGCCGCAGACTCGGCGAGGTTCAGGGCCGCCGCAAGGATGTGATCGAGTTCGTGCATCGCTACCTCTCGGAAAATGGCTCCTTTAGCCTTCGCCCGGTAACGGCTGAATGACGGGTAGGCGTGAACATTGGGGCTCCAACAACAGGGAGTTCTCCCGCATGCGGCTCTTCGGCGTTGCTCCTGCGCGTCGGCCCGAGAGCCTGGTGCGGGCCGCCGGTGGGCGCCCTGCTCCGCAGGCAGTGCCGCAGACAGGCCTGCGTAGCCGCCGCTGGCGACAGGTCGCCGGGCGGGTCCCCGGCGCCCCGGTCAGATGAAACGGCGTCAGATACAGCGTCAGATACAGCGGCCGCCGGCTTCCGCCTTGGACTTCAGGCCGACAAGACTGTCGCGCGGGTTGTATTGCGGCTGGGTGAGAGTGAAGACCTGCTCCAGCGCGGTGCCGGCATTGTTGATCACCGCGACGTCCTGCACCACCAGCGTGTCGCAGTCCGTGCCCTGGAAGCGCACGCGGATGCGGAACCTGCGCGGGCCGTTGTCCGACGGGCCGAATTCGCTGTCGAGCGCCGGGTTCGGCTCCGTCACCGTACGCTCCAGCACCACCATGTTGGGCTGGTTCTGGGCGATCGGCGTGCCGCGCTCCGTCGCATTGGCGACGATGGTCTGGCGGATCGTCTCCGGATTGGCCCGGACGCTGATCGACTGGGCCCCCGCCGGCACCGTCAGCACCGCCTGTTGCGGCTCCACCGGGGTCACCGGGACACGGCGCTGGCTCTGGCAGGAGGCAAGGGCCGTGGCGGCAAGAAGGACAAGGGTCAGGCGGAACAGCATTACGGCATTCCCCAAGCAGGCTGGAACGGCCCGCCCCCAGACAGGCTGGACGGCGGGCGGGACATCCGGCCGGCCCCGGGAGGGGGACCGGCGGAACTTTCGCGCAAGCGCAAGCTTGCGCCAGCAAGGTTAACAAAGACTGCGGGGGCCGGCACCCCGGCGAATGGGCCCGACCGCAACTGCGACGCCGATGCAGGCAAAAATGCAACTTCCGGCTCCGGCCCCAGGTCGCAGGCTACAAGTGTGCCGGAAACGGCGTCTCGTCGGACAACAATCCGCCGGGAGGAGCGCGACGACCGGGACAGGCGCCCGTCAGGTCCGGCGAACCTTCCGCCAGTCGGAACGTGTCGCCGGTCAGAACGTGTCTCCGGTCAGAACGTGTCTCCGGTCAGAACGTGTCTCCGGTCTTGAAGCCACCGCCGCCGAAAGAGCCGCCGCTGCCGAAGCCGCCGCCACCGAAGCCCCCGCTCGAGCCGCCTCCCGATTTCCCTCCCGAGCCGCCCATGGAGCCCGGCAGGCCGATGCCGCCGGGAAAGCCGACGCCGCCGCCATGGCGCTTGCGCCGCTTGCGCGACTTCTCGGCCCGCGCCCAGTAATCCGCCCCCGACAGCGCGCCCTTGGCCAGTTCGCCGAGCAGCACGCCGGTCAGGCTGTCGTCGTCGAAGGTGGAATCCCAGGTGTCGTAGCGCTTCTGGCGGAACTGCCGCGTCACCTTGGCGAGTTCGTCGCGCCGGCGGCCGAGATCACGCAGATTGCGCTGGTCGTCCTCCGTCGTGCTGTTGAGCAGGGCGATGCGGGCATCGAGATCCTGCAGGCGGCGGACGATCCGCTCGTCCTCGGGCGAAGGCGTGGCCAGCGCCTCCTGCCACAGGGTCGACAGTTCCTCGGACCGAAGCGAGCGCAGCAAGGCCTCCTCGGCGGTGCGGAATTCGGAATCCTCGCCGGAAAGATAGGGCTGCTCGCGCTTTGCCAGCTCTTCCAGCTCCGCTTCCAGCTTCTCCAGCGCCGCGGTGGTGTCCTCGATCTCGGCCTCCGCCCGCTCGATGGTGGCGGCCAGATCCTCGCCGGCGACCTCGGCCGCCGCCCGGCGCGACAGGCTGCCGAGCTTCGCCTGCTCCGCCTGCGCCTCCGCCTCGCGGTCGCTCGCATAGGCGGCGAGCCGCTCGGGGATCTCCACCAGCATGGCGTAGTTGGGACGCGCGTCGTCGTAGCGGATCAGCCGTGCCACCCAGCGGTCGAGCATGCGGATGATGCCGCCCGAACGGTAGGACGAGGTGCCGAACCCGCGCTTCCA
Organism: Stappia sp. P2PMeth1; assembly: GCF_900185735.1. Classification (NCBI taxonomy): domain Bacteria; kingdom Pseudomonadati; phylum Pseudomonadota; class Alphaproteobacteria; order Hyphomicrobiales; family Stappiaceae; genus Stappia; species Stappia sp. P2PMeth1. Next base: position 40,593 of record NZ_FYAW01000027.1, read on the forward strand.
CAGATAGAGGAACAGCGCGTCGGCCTCATAGGCCTTGCTCTTTGTGGCGCGATCCTCCTGCGCCTGGCGCGCCTTGGCCCGCGCCGCCTCGGCGGTGCGGGTGGCAGCCTCCGCCGCGGCGCGCTGCGCGGTGTAGTCCGGATCGGCGGCGAGTTTCTCGTCCACCGCGGCAAGGATGCCGTCGAGCCGGTCGCTCGCCGCATCGCGCTCGCGCGTCAGGCGGCGGCGCTGCTCGGTGAGGGCGGCAATGTCGCGGACCAGCGTGTCGTGCTGGGCACGCAGCGCCGACAAGGCCAATTCGCGCTGCTCCAACTGCCGCCGGGCTTCCGCCTCGTCCTTGTCGATGCGCAGGCCGAACGCCTTGTCGCCGCCTTCGCGCAGGCGGAAGCGGGCAAGTTCGCGGAAGGCCTCCAGCTCGACCGTGCGCAGATCGTTGATCTCGCGCATGGCGTCGTCGATGCGCCGCCGCAGAAGGTCCTCCTCCTGCCGGACTTCGCCGAGCGCCCGCTCGATGGAGCCGAGGGTCTGACGTCCGCTCACCATGAAAACCTGTCCCCTGCCGTATCCCGCATGCCGGCCGGTGTCCCGCCGGCCGCCGCCTCGGCACCCTCAGCCTCGGCTACCATTGCGTGATCGCTCCCGTCTCGACCTGCGCCCGCCACTCCGGCTGCAGGCGGCCGCGCGCCTTGACGCCAAGCACCGGGTTGCTGACGATCCCGTCCTCCTCCTTGTCGCGGCGCACCGCGTCGAAGGTGGATTGCGGCACCCGCTGGCCCCAGATGGTGACGGTCTTGCGAGCCCCGTCCTCCTCCGAGGTGACGTTCTGCGGCAGCACGCTCCCGTCCGGAGCCACCGCCTCGACAACAAGGTAGTAGTTGCGCGCCGAGGTGTTGGCCTCGGGGATGCGGGTGACGCCGGTCGGCGTGCCCGGACGCGACACGATGCGGATGTCGTAGACCTGCAACAGGCGCGCCTCCAGCGCGGCAAGGTCTGCGAGCGCCTTGCGCGCCGCGCCCGCGTCGTTGGCCGCAAGCGCCGCCTGGCCGGCGGTGGCAAGCGTCGCCGCCTGCTCGCGCGCGGCCGTTTCCTCGGCGACCTCGCCAATGCGGCGCACCGTCTCGGCGATCCGCGTCGGCAGGGTCTGCGTCAGTTCGATGCGCAGCGCCTCGGCAGCCTGTTCGCGCGGGGCGACGACGAGGAAGCGCCAGGCGAGAACCGCCGCCGCCGCCAGCAGCAGCAGGATCAGGATCGCCTTGGCCCAGCGCAGCCGCGTCACATAGACCAGCGCCAGCAGCCGCTGGAAGCCGACGGCCGGCGGGCTGTAGACGAAGCGGTTCTGCTTGAGGTTCTCCACCCCCTCCCGCAGGATCCGGTCGGAGACCTCGATGCCCTGGCTCGTATAGATCTCCCGCAGCCGCTGGATCATCGCGGCATCGCGTTCGTCCGAGCCCAGTTCCTTCAGCGCGATGCGTTCGTCGTGGCGCAGCGTGTCGACCACGTCCATCGCCATCATCAACTCGTCGAGCGGCGCCCTGGTCGAGGCGGTGTCGGAGGCCATGCACGCGTTCCCCTGCGGCCCGTTGCGGCGGGACCGGCCCCGGAAGCCCGCGACCGGTCGTGATCATACCGTACCCTTGCGGGTGGCTCAGGCGCCGAGCATGTTGCCCTGCGCGGCGAGCTTTGCAAGCCGGCGCTTGCCGTCCTCCACCGCGTCGCGGATCTCTTCGGAGTTCTTCGTCGACATGACGCGCATCTCGTTGATGATCTCGCGCGAATGGACCTGGAAGTTGATGACCGAGTCGACCAGCTTCTTGACGGCAGCGGCCTGCACGGTGGGGCCGTAGCCGGCCTTGAGCGCCGCCTCCTGCACCGCGTCGCCGATTTCCGCCAGGGTTTCCAGCGACTTCGACACGCCTTCCTTCATGGCGTTGAGCGCCTCGGTCGATTCGTGCAGGCCGTGCAGGCCGGTGAAGGAGGCATTGAGCGCGGTGAGCACGGAATCGTTGGTCGAGAAGAAGCTGATCGCCTGCGAATAGACCCGCTCCTTGGCATTGGTCGTCTGCATCAGCCGCGCCATGATCACTTCCGACGTGTTGTAGCCGATGGTCAGGTTGTCGGAGAGATCCTTGGCGATCTGGTAGCGCTTCTCCTCGTCCTGCATCGCCCGCATCTTCTCGTCGCGGGCGAACTCCAGCCGCGCCTTGGCCGCGGCGTCGGCGCCGTCATGCGCCTCGACCTCGCGGTTGGCGGCCTCCAGCGCCGCCTTGGTGTCCTCGAGCCGGGCGGTGGCGGTGTTCAGGACTTCGAGCGCCAGGATCTCGGCCTGCTTCAGCGCGCCGCGGAAGTCGCGATAGGCCTCCAGAATGCGCCGCTCGCGCTCGATCTGATCCTTGGTGTCGCGGGCGACGTCGAGATAGGTCTGGCGGATCTTGCCGAAACGGTCGGAAATCGTGCCGCGGGTCATGTCGCGCCACTTGTTGGACAGGTTCTCCATGAAGGAGATCTTGCCGTCGGCAAGCTGGTCGACCATGCTCTTGGCGTCGTCGCGGATCGAGTTGAAGGCCTCGGTGATCGCCTCGTAGCGCTCGCCGATCGACATCGCCTGGATCTCGTTGCGCACCACCTCGTTGAAGGTCTGCGCCTGGCCGAGCGTGCGGGTGATCACCGCGATCCTGTCCGGCGACAGGTCCGAGATCTTTTCCAGCAGCGCGTTGATCGGCGCCTCGACGGTGCCATCGGGCATCAGGCCCATGTCGCGCAGGGCCGCCACGGCCTTGTCGAGATACTGCATCGGGGAAAGTCCGGTCTGAGCTGTTTCCGCCATCTTGGCCTCTGTCTTCCTGTCTTGCCCCCGTCGCCGCCCGCCGGGCGATGAGGCAGCCTCGCGTTGGACTGCGGCGATCGGCGGCGGATGGGTCGTTTGTTGCCCCCCGTCTGCCGGTCGCAGCGAGTTAAGCACATAAAATGCGGCAGTTACACGTCAGAGGCGAGACGCCCGGTGCGGCTTGCGTGCTCCCGCGCGGCGAGCGCAACGGCGATCCGCGCCGCGAGCCTGGCATTGTTGCGGACCAGCGCGATGTTGGTGACGAGGCTGCGGCCCCTGGTCAGCTCATAGATCATCGCCAGCACGAAGGGCGTCACCGCCTTGCCGCCGACCCCGCGTGCGGTGGCCTCGGCCACCGCCTGGTCGATCACGGATGCGATCTCGGCCGGCGGGATCTCGTCGGCCTCCGGCACCGGATTGGCGACCAGCACGCCGCCATGGCCCGCCATGCGGGCGCGCAGCGCCAGCAGCTCCGCGATCTCTTCCGCCGTATCCATGCGGTAGGGCGCGGCAAGGCCGCTGTCGCGCGACCAGAAGGCCGGGAAGGCGTCCTGCCCGTGGGCGATCACCGGCACGCCGCGCGTTTCCAGCACTTCCAGCGTCTTGGGCAGATCGAGCAGCGCCTTGGCGCCGGCCGCCACCACGCAGACCGGGGTGCGGGCGAGTTCGTCGAGATCGGCGGAGATGTCGAAGCTGGTCTCGGCGCCGCGATGCACGCCGCCGATGCCGCCGGTGGCGAAGACCGCGATGCCGGCCGCATGGGCCGCCATCATCGTCGCGGCGACCGTGGCCGAGCCGGGCCGGCCGGTGACAAGCGCGATGGCAAGGTCGGCGCGCGAGCACTTCATCACGCCCTCGGCCCTGGCCAGCCGCTCCAGCGCCCCGTCGGACAGGCCGATATGCAGCTTGCCGTCGAGAGCGGCGATGGTGGCCGGCACGGCACCACCGGCGCGGATATCGGCCTCGACCAGCCGGGCGGTCTCGACATTCCTCGGCCACGGCATGCCATGGGTGATGATGGTCGATTCCAGCGCCACCACCGCCCGCCCCTCGGCGAGCGCGTCGGCGACCTCCTCCTCCAACCGCAGAACCGGGCCCAGCCCGTTGATGTCCTTGCCCAGCATGTCGACGTCACTCCGTTCTGCCGCGTCCAGCCGGATGCGGACCGTCTTATAGGACCGGCGCGGCGGCGCTGTCGAGGCGTCGGCCCCTCGCCCCGTGCATGACAGGGTGGCGCATGACAGGGGGCGCAGCACAGCTAGCCATTCGGCGCGATGGCCGGCCAGTTCAGCGTCCCGGCCACCGCGCCGGGACTTTCCAGTGTCAGGGCAGCGGCCCGCATGCCGGCCGCGACCGCGTCTGCGAGCGCGAGGCCATGTTCGAGACCGGCCAAAGTGCCGGCGATCAGCGCATCGCCCGCGCCGGTCACGTCGACGATCCGCGGCGCCGGAGCGGCTGCGCCCTCGCGGGTCGTCAGCGAGATCTCGTCGATGCCGCCGCGCGTTGCCAGCAGCACGGGCGCGGCGCCCCGGGTCATCACCACGGCGCCTGCGCCGGCCGTAACCAGCGCGGTTGCCACCTCCGCCCCGCTATCGCCCGGCTCCTGCTGCCCCTCGTCGTGTTCGCTGTCGCGCCCGAGCAGGGCCGCGGCCTCCGCCCGGTTGCAGAACAGCAGATCGACCCGCGGCAGGATCGGGGCAAGCCGCGCAGCCTTGGCCCGCGACACCGCGTCGGCCGCCAGCCTCCGCCCTGCCGCCGCCTCGGCCAGTTCCACCAGAAGCGGCTGCGGCAGGTTGGCGTCGAGAAACCAGCAGCCGGACGCCTCCTGCGCCTTGGTCGGCGGCAGCAATGCGCCGGGCTCCAGCGTCTCGGTGATGCGGGCATCGACGACCGCCGCCGCCAGCGTGCCGTCGGGATCGTGCAGGGCGAGATAGCGCCCGCTCGGCAGGTCGGCGCGGCGGATGGCGCCGGTGTCCACGCCTTCCCCCGCCAGGTGCGCCAGCAGCCCGTCGGCCTCCGCCTCGCGCCCCAGCCGGCCGGCCAGCGACACGCGGCAGTCGAGCCGAGCCAGCGCGCGCGCCACATTGGTGGCGACGCCGCCGGGCCGTATGGCAAGCGACGCCGGCGTCGAGGTTTCGCGCAGGATCCGGCGGTCCGCATGGGCGATCGTGTCGAGATGGATGGCGCCAAAGGCGGCAATCGGCATGCGGGCGGGTCTCCGACCTGGATCCTTGCAGCCGCTTATACCGGCCCGCGAAAGCCGAGGGGAGTGGCTTCGCCGGTTATCCCGTTGCGCGACGGGAGAAAAAGCGCTTGTCTCACGTTCAGGCTGAACCGAACTCTGATCCTCAGCGCAAGCGGCGAGACCATGGCCACCGTCTATGACCTGAAGTCCCGATTCCAGGACCTGTTGCGGCCGCTCGTGCACCGGCTGGCGAGCGCCGGCATCACCGCCAACCAGGTGACGCTGGCGGCGCTTGCCCTGTCGGCGATCGCCGGCCTCGCCATCGCGCTATGGCCCGCGGCCGGACTGCCGCTGGCGCTGTTGCCGCTGGTGCTGTTCGTCCGCATGGCGCTGAACGCCATGGACGGCATGCTGGCCCGCGAGCATCACCAGCAATCGGCGCTCGGCGCCGTGCTCAACGAGCTCGGCGATGTCGCCTCCGACCTGGCGCTCTACCTGCCCTTCGCGCTGGTGCCCGGCGTCTCGCCGGTGGCGGTGGTCGGCCTGTGCCTGCTGGCCGTGATCAGCGAGATGATGGGCGTCGTCGGCGTGCAGATCGGCGCCTCGCGGCGCTATGACGGGCCGCTCGGCAAGAGCGACCGGGCGGTGCTGTTCGGGACGCTCGGCCTGTTGCTGGGCCTTGGCATCGTCGGCCCGGCCTTTGCCACCTGGGTGCTGGCGATCGCGCTGCTGCCGGCCGCTTTCACCATCTTCAACCGCGCCCGCAAGGCGCTTGCCGAGGTCCGGGAGGGCCGCCCGTGACCCAGCTTTCCGGCGTTACGCCGCTGCAGCTTGCCATCGCCGGCATCTGGGCGATCCTCATCCTCGCCAGCATCGTCGTCTTCGCGCTGAAGCGCCTGCAGCCGGAGCGCGACCATTCCGAGCTGGTCAGCCGCACGGCGAGCTGGTGGGGCATGATCGCCCTGTTCACCGCCGCCTTCCTGCTGAGCCACACGCTCTCCATCGTGCTGTTCGCGCTGGTCAGCTTCCTCGCCTTCAAGGAATACCTGTCGATGATCCCGACGCGCCGGGCCGACAGGCGGGTGCTGTTCTGGGCCTATCTGTCGATCCCCGTCCAGTATTACTGGGTGGCGGACGGCTGGTACGGCATGTTCGCCGTCTTCATCCCGGTCTACATGTTCCTGTTCCTGCCCTTCGCCATGCTGCTGTCGCAACAGACGGAGGGCTTCCTGAAGGCGGTCGGCACGCTCAACTGGGGCCTGATGCTCTGCGTCTTCTCGCTGAGCCATGCCGCCTTCCTGCTGGTGCTGCCGGTGACCGGCAACACCGACCCGCAGGCCGGCGCCGGCCTGCTGCTCTATCTGGTGTTCCTGACCCAGTTCAACGACGTCGCCCAATACACCTGGGGCCGGCTGTTCGGCCGCCGCCCCATCGTGCCCGTGGTCAGCCCCAAGAAGACCTGGGAAGGCTTCCTCGGCGGGCTGCTGACGACGACGGTGGTTGCGGTGCTGGTCGCGCCGCTGGTGACGCCCTTCGGCTGGCAGCAGGCCGCCGCCGCGGGACTGATGATCGCCGCCGCCGGCTTCATCGGCGACATCACCGTCTCGGCGGTGAAGCGCGACCTTGGCGTCAAGGACACCGGCTCGCTGATTCCCGGCCATGGCGGCATCATGGACCGGATCGACAGCCTGACCTTCACCGCGCCGCTGTTCTTCCACTTCGTGCGCTACTTCCACACGTGAGGGCACAATGACGCGCGTGCTGCAGACCCTGTTCTTCCTGGCCGTGCGCACCGTCGTGCTGTTCGTGCTGGGGCTGAACGTGCGGCGCCGCGAGTGGCTGCCGGAGCGCGGGCCTGCAGTGATCGTCGCCAATCACAACAGCCATCTCGATACGCTGGTGCTGATGTGCCTGATGCCGCTGTCGAAGCTGCATCTGCTGCGCCCGGTCGCGGCCGCCGACTACTTCCTCGCCAACAGGGCGATGGCGTGGTTCTCGCTCAACATCCTGCGCATCATCCCGATCGTCCGCAAACCCGGCGAGCGGAAGGACGAGGCGCCGGGCGCCGACCCGCTGGCCGAATGCCACGCCGCCCTGGCCAAGGGCGAGATCCTGATCCTGTTTCCCGAGGGCAGCCGCGGCGAACCGGAAAAGATGACCGCGCTGAAGAAGGGCATCGCCCATCTCGCCGAAAAGAACCCGGACGCCCCCGTCGTGCCTGTCTTCACCCACGGGCTCGGCAAGGCGCTGCCGAAGGGATCGTTCCTGCTGGTGCCGTTCTTCTGCGACATCTTCGTCGGCGAGCCGATCCGCTGGCCGGGCGAGCGCGCCGCCTTCATGGAGATGCTCGCCAACCGCTTCGCCGCCCTTGCGGCGGAGAAGGCCTTCGCCCCCTGGGAATAGGCGCCCCCTGGGAATAGGCGCTCCGACTGGCGTGCGCCTGGCGAGCGCCCTCAGCTCGCCAGCACGTCCTTCACCACCGTTGCCAGTTGCTTCAGCGTGAAGGGCTTGGGCAGGAACGAGAACTTCTCGTTCTCCGGCAGGTTCTTCTCGAAGGCGTCTTCAGCATAGCCGGAGACGAAGATGATCTTGAGGTCCGGCCGCGTCTTGCGCAGCTCGCGCAGCAGCGTCGGCCCGTCCATCTCCGGCATGACCACGTCGGAGACGACGAGATCCACCTCGCCGTCGGTCTCTTCCATGATCTCCAGCGCCTCGGCGCCGCTCGAGGCCTCGTGCACCGTATAGCCGCGCGAGGTCAACGCCCGGGCGGCGAAGGCGCGCACCGCCTCCTCGTCCTCGACCAGCAGGATGGTGGCCGAGCCGGTCAGGTCGGTGAGCTGCGGCGCCTCGACCGGCTTCACCTCCACCTGCTCGGCCTCGTTGCGCACATGGCGCGGCAGGAAGATGCGGAACGTCGTGCCGCTGCCGATCTCGCTGGTGCAGAAGATGAAACCGCCGGTCTGCTTGACGATGCCGTAGACGGTGGAGAGGCCGAGACCGGTGCCCTTGCCCACCTCCTTGGTGGAGAAGAACGGCTCGAAGATCTTCTCCATCACCTCGGGCGTCATGCCGGTGCCCGTGTCGGTGACCTCGATCAGCACATATTCGGCGACCGGCATGCCGCGCGTGCCATCATAGGACCGCGACTGGTCCTCCGGCACGTTGAGCGTGCGGATGGTCAGGCGGCCGCCCTCCGGCATGGCGTCGCGCGCATTGACCGCCAGGTTGACGATCACCTGCTCCAACTGGTTGAGATCGGCCATCACCGGCCACAGGTCGCGCCCATGCACGACACTGAGCTCCACCTTCTCGCCAAGCAGCCGGTCGAGCAGGATCGACAGGTCCGCCAAGACGTCGTTGAGCGCCAGCTCCTTCGGCCGCAGCGTCTGGCGCCGCGAGAAGGCAAGCAACTGCCGCACCAGGCCTGCCGCCCGGTTGGCGTTCTGCTTGATGTTCATGATGTCCTGGAAGGACGGATCGCTCGGCCGGTGGCTGGCCAGCAGCAGGTCGGAAAAGCCGATGATCGCGGTCAGCACATTGTTGAAGTCATGCGCCACGCCGCCGGCCAACTGGCCGATCGCCTGCATCTTCTGGCCTTGCGCGAATTGCGCCTCCAGCACGCGCTGCGCCGTCGTCTCCAGCACATAGACGATGGCGGCATCCGCATCGCCCTCGCCGTCGCGCACCGCCGAGACATAGACGGTGGCGGAGCGGCCGTCCTCGCGCTCGTCGAGACGCACATCGACCGGCGGGATCTCGCTGCGTCCTTCCGCGGCGGCGGCCAGCGCCTCCATTAGCGCCGGACGCGAGGGCGCGGTGACATGGTCGACGAGCTTCGGCGCGCCCTGGCTGCTGTCCGGCGTGCCGAACAGCCGCACGAAGGGCGCATTGGTCTTGCTGATGCCGCCGTCGTGATCGATCGAGGCAATGGCGATCGGCGTGTTGTTGAAGAAGCGGGCGAAGCGCACCTCGGAGGAGCGCAGCGCCTCGGCCGCATCCTCACCGCGCGAGCGGTTGAGCACCAGCGACCGGCTCTCGCCGGGCAACCCGCCGGCGCCGAACGGCACCCGGTGCAGGATGCGCACCGGCACCGAACGGCCGCCGCGCGTGGTCAGGTCGAGATCGAAGGTCTCGGTCTTGACTTCGCCCGCCCTGCCCTGGACGGAGAGCAGCAGTTCCGCGCCATCGCCGCGCATGAACTCGCTGACCCCGAGCGAGCCGGCCTCGAAGCTGACGAGATCGTAGCCGAGCCAGTCGGCCAGCGTCGCGTTGAGATAGACCACCCGGCCGGCGGCATCGCACGAGAAGAAGCCGGCCGGCGCATGGTCGAGAAAGTTGATCGCCCGCTGCAATTCCTGAAACGAGGTTTCCTGCTCGGTGCGGTCGCCGCTGATATCGGAGAGCTGCCATACGGTGCAGGCGCGCGCCGCGCCGCGCCCGGAGGCGAGCGACAGCGGCCGCACGCGCACGCGGTACCAGCAGGGCTCGCCGTCGTTCGACCCGAGCGGATGCGGCAGGCGGATCTCCTCCTCGGCCGCGCGTTCGGCCTCCGCGGCCCGCGTCAGGTGGAAGATCGCGTCGGTGGCGGCCGGGTCGCTGGAAAACACCCGCTCGACGCCGCGCATCTCGGCAAGACCCTGCGCACCGATCAGCCGGGCATAGGCGTCGTTGGCATAGACGATGCGGCCGTCGCGCTCGGTCACGAGCACGCCGTCCTCCATCGTGTCGAGAAAGGCGGCCGGGACCGGGCTTGCCGGCGCGCGCGAGGAGAAGCTCAGCAGGCCGATGGCGCCGGCAAAGAGCGAGAAGACGCCGACGACGGCGAGCATGCCGAGAAGGCCGAGGACCCAGGGCTCGGCCTCCTGGCGATCCATCAGCGACAGGCCGGTCGCGGCGCCGACAAGGCCGACGGCAAACAGGATCAGCAGCAGGACGCTGCCTGACCGCTCCTGCCGCTCGAACGCGGGAGACGTCGGACCCCTCTCACTTCTGCTCATTCACATACCCCGTGGCGACAGCGCGCCAGCCTCTCGTCGGCATCCGCCGGTCGCGGTCCGGAATCAGTCCCTAGCTGCGCCAGGCGCGGCGTTCCCGCATTCGATAAACGAAACCGATCACTTCTGCCACCGCGCGATACTGCTCTTCCGGCACTTCCTGATCGATCTCGATCAGCGCGTAGAGCGCGCGGGCGAGCGGCGGGTTCTCCACCACCGGCACCTCGTTGTCGCGGGCAACCTCACGGATCCGCAGCGCCACCGCGTCGACGCCCTTGGCAACGCAGATCGGCGCTTGCATGCCCTGCTCGTATTTCAGCGCCACCGCGTAGTGGGTCGGGTTGGTGACCACCACCGTCGCCTCCGGCACCGCCGCCATCATGCGCCGGCGCGAGCGCTCCATGCGCAACTGGCGGATCTTGCCCTTGACCAGCGGATCGCCCTCGGTCTGCTTGTATTCCTCCTTGACCTCGCGCTGGGTCATCTTCTGCTTGTCGAACCACTTCTTGCGCTGCCAGAGGTAGTCGAGGCCGGCGACCACGGTCATCACCGCAAGGATCGCCGCGATGAGCTGCAGGATGAGGAGATGCACCTCCTCCAGCAGCATCGTCGTCTCGCGAAAGATCAGCGTGTCGATCTTGTTGCGCTGCGGCCAGAGCACGGCGACCATCAGGCCGCTGACCACGACGATCTTCACCAGTCCCTTGGCGAAGTTGACGAGGCTTTCGGAGGAAAACAGCCGCTTGAAGCCGGCTGCCGGGGAGATCTTCGACAGTTTCGGCTTCATCCGCTCCGCCGACCAGACCAACTGGTGCTGGATGACATTGCCGGCCACCGCCAGCGCGAGCAGCAGCAGCAGCGGCAGCGCCAGGATCGCGCCGATCCTCAGGCCGGTGTCGCGCCACAGCAGCGAGAGGCCGCCGCCGTCGACCGGGATCTGGTGCGAATGGGCAAGGTAGCCGCGCAGCGCCGCCTGCAGACTGTCGGCCGCCCCCGGCGCCAGCAGCGCCACCACCAGGCCGGTGCCGAGCATGGCGAACCAGGTGGAGACCTCCTGGCTCTTGGCGACGTCGCCCTTCTTGAGCGCGTCCTCCAGCTTCTTTTGCGTGGGGTCTTCTGTTTTCTCGGCGTCGTCGTTCTGTTCGGCCATCGCCCTACCCCGCGATGAACCGGCCGACGGCCGTCTCGAAATGCGACAGATACCACATCATCATCGTCGTCAGCAGGGCGAAGAGCATCAGCCCGCCAATGGTGATGTTGAGCGGCATCGCGATGAAGAAGATCTGCATCTGCGGCATCAGCTTGTTGAGCAGGCCGAGGCCGAAATAGAACACCAGGCCGACCACCATGAACGGCGCGGCAAGGCGTAGCGCGATGGAAAACACCTCCGCCACCAGAACGGTGGCGAGCTCCGCCATGTCGCCGACGGGCATGCCGCTGCCCGGCGGAAACAGCCGGAAACTGTCATGCATGGCGGCGATCACAAGATAATGCAGGTCGAAGGCGAAGATCAGCGTGATCCCGAGCAGGCTGAGGAACGAGCCGATCACCGCCCCCTGCTGGCCATCCATGGTCGGATCGGTCGCCATGGCGAAGGCGAGGCCCGACTGGTTGGCGATGATCATGCCGGCGATGGACAGCGTATAGGTGATGAACCGCGCCCCGAGGCCGATGAAAAACCCGACGGCGAACTCGGCCGCCAACAGCACCCCAACCCGCCCCAGCGGCGCGGTCACATCGACCGCGTAGAGTGGGGCGGCGATCGGGTAGAAAACCAGGGTCAGCAGCAGGGCCACCGCCAGGCGGACATTGGGCGGGATCGATCCCTCCCCCAGCGCCGGCATCAGCATCAGCATGGTGCCGAGCCGGGCGAAGAGCAGCATGAACAGCAAGGCCACCTGGGGAAGCAGCGAGACGTCGACGGTCATGACCGGCTACCCGCTGCCGGAACCGGAAATGATGAGGTCGGCAAGGCGGGCGGTATAGGCCTCCAGCACCTGCCCCATGAAGGGTAGCGCGATCAAAAGGGTCATGAAGATCGCCAGGATCTTCGGCACGAAGACCAGCGTCATTTCCTGGATCTGGGTCAGCGCCTGGAACAGCGCGATGACAACGCCCACCAGCAGGCCGATGACCATCGGCGGCGCGGAGATGAGGATCAAGGTCCAGATGCCCTGGCGGGCGATGTCGAGGACCTCCGGCCCGGTCATGATCTTCCTTCCGCTTCGCCCGCACCCCGCCGGCACCGACCGGCGGAGGGGCTCATGCTCAGATCGGCATGCGCATGATCTCCTGATAGGCGGAGATCACCCGGTCGCGCACCGAAACGAGCGTTTCCAGCGCCACCTCGGTCTCGGCGACCGCGGTGACGACGTCGATGACATTCGCCTTGCCCTCGGTCAGCGCCAGTGCCTGCTTGTCCGCCGCACGGCCCTGATCGACCACCTGCTCCACCGCCGACTTGACCATGTTGGCGAAGTCCGGCGTCGGCATAGACGAAGTCTTCAGCTTTGTATCCTGATTCGCTCCAGCGAGCGCGGACGTCATGCGATAGGCGGTTGCGGCGATCGACGGCGTGGACATGGCACTCTTCTCCGAAAAGGGATGCGGGCGCGGCCCGATCAGGCGCGCAGGATCTCGATGGTCTTCTGCAGCATGCGCCGCGTCGCAGTGATCAGGTTGAGGTTGGCCTCGTAGGAGCGCTGCGCCTCGCGCATGTCGACCATCTCGATCAAGGTGTCGACATTGGGCGTGCGCACATATCCGCTCTCGTCGGCCGCAGGATGCCCGGGCTCGTAGCGGGTCTTGAAGTCGGTGTTGTCGAACTCGACCGGCCCAAGCGCCACGACATCGGCCCTGAGCTTGCGGTCGAGTTCCGTGCTGAAGGTCGGAATCTTGCGCCGATAGGGATCCTCCTGCGGCGTGCGGCCGGTCGAATCCGCATTGGCGATATTCTCGGCGATGATCCGCATGCGGCCGTTCTGGGCCTTGAGCCCGGAGGCGGCGATGAAGATCGACTTGACGAAATCCACGGGCAAACTCCCCGGCCCTCAGGGCCTGATCGGTGGGGTTTCAGGGCGCGTCAGCCGCTGCGCGACAGGGCGGTGCGGATGAGGCCAAGCCCCTTCTGGTAGAGCGAGGCAACCGTCTGGTAGTCCATCTGGTTCGCCGTCACCTTCATCATCTGCTCCTCGAGCACCACCGTGTTGCCGTCTGGGGTGATCTCGAAGCCGCTCGGATCGTCCCGCGCGACCCCGCCGCTCTCGCGCATCATCGAGCCGACGATATGTGCGGTGCTGGTGCGCGTCGTCGCCAGGCCGACGGTGCGCGAGGCCAGCGCCTTCTCGAAGCTGAAGGCGGCAAGATCCTTGCCGCGAAAGCCGGGCGTGTCCGCATTGGCGACGTTTTCCGCCAGCACACCCTGCCGGCTCTGGTGCCACTGCATCTTCGACTTGAGCGCCTGAAACAGCGGCAGGTCCGAGATCGACATGGGATGCGCTTCCCGTTGCGACGAAGGTTAACGACTAGGCAGATCCTGCCGGGTGGATGGTTAACGAGGAGTTAACGATTAACGTTTCTGCAAGGTGAACCCGCCGGTTTTGCCCAGCCCGCCGCGCAAGGCACGGTCGCGGCTTGCAAATTGGCGGCGGATATCGGCATTTTTTGCCGAGATGCGTTAACCTTGCCTCTTTGAGAGAATCGCGCAAAACGGCTAAACAGGGTGCAGTGAGGCAGGATTCGCGCGCGTTCGTCCGGCATGACCGGTTGCGCGATGCCACGGATCGGGGTTAAGGCGCGGGGATTGCCGTCGCTGGACGGACGGGTAGACCGGGCCGCCAGGCTGTGACACGCATGGCCGGCGGGCGCACCCTCGAACAGGAAGAGGCCGAAGGGCATGACAAGTTGGCTGGTTGACACGTTCCAGATGGAACCGGGCTGGGCCCGCGGCATCGGTTTCTTTCTCGCGGTGGCGATCGTCCTGGCGCTGATATCGGTATTTGTCTGGGTGCTGCGCCGCATCGCCGGCAGCCGCAGCCTCGGCAGCCGCTCGCGCCAGCCGCGCATCGCGGTGATGGACGCCGCGTCGCTCGATGCGCGCCGGCGCCTCGTGCTGATCCGCCGCGACAATGTCGAGCACCTGCTGCTGGTCGGCGGCCCCAGCGACGTGGTCGTCGAGCAGAACATCGTACGCGGGGTGCCGATCTCCCAGGCCTATCCGCGCCAGCCGGCGATGGGTGCCGAGGTGCCCGCCCCCTATGTCCCGGCCGAGATCGAGCCGCAGCCGGCCGCACCGGCGCCGCAGCCGGCCGCAACATTTGCCCCGGCCATGCCTGCCCAGACGTCCACGCCCCAAGCGTCCATGCCCCAAACGTCCATGCCCCAGGCGGCCGCGGCTCCCCAGCCCGCTCCCCGTCGCCCGCTACCGCCGGCCGCGCCCGCACCGCGCCGCCCCGCGGAAGGCGGCGACGCCTCGCCGCTGAAACGCGCCGGAGCCTCCGTTGCGGCCGCCGGTGCCGCCGTCGCCGGTCTTGCCCGCTCCGCCACAT
>NZ_FYAW01000038.1:0-43139 GCF_900185735.1 Stappia sp. P2PMeth1
CCAGCACCGGAGGCTATTATCTGGCCCGCGCCACCGCCCGGATCGGCACCTCCATCTGCCCAGGCAATAGCCGAAAAGCCGATCATGCACTAAGACTAAAACTGGACCACCCTTTGGGGGCAGACCAAGCTGCATGATTGAATCGCTAAACGAATCGGGCGGCTTTGTCGATATGACAAGCCGCATTGAGCTTTCGGGTTATTCCACACATCAAACGATACGATAACAGGTGCCGAGAACCGCGGCTCTCATGCCTGCAGATCAGATCTGTCCTGCACCGGGATGGCAGCACCTCGCGTCTCCTAGGGCTGGCGCTACCATCCGGTTTTGGTCCGACGTCCAAACTCAGGCGGCCGGAACGGCATCCAGAAGCTCGTCAAAGAGCTTCTTTGCTTTCGGTGGATGCTTGACAGCCCGAGCTTCTTCCATGTTACCTGGCGCGCCTACGGCAATAAGCATCACCATTCCCATGCCGTAGTGAGGCGTACATTTCACGCCGTAGACGCCTTCTTTCTCTATGGTGATGGTAATCTCTTCATTGAGTTTGCCCTTGAAGGGTTCCGCGCCTTCGGGCAGCATACCCTTAATGCTTTCGGCATTGTGGGACTTGTCGGTTGGAATGAACGTAACGGTATCGCCGATCGCTGCCGTAACGAAGTCCGGTTCATAGACCATCACGCCCTTCGTTCCCTTGTTCAGCATCTGGACCTCATGATTGGTTCCAGTCTGCGCGCGCGCAGGCAATACAGAGACGACTGTCAGTGCGGTCGCACCGGCGAGCATCTCGCGTCTTGTGAACATATCAAACTCCTTAATGTTGTTGTTACCGATGAACCGGTTCCCCTTCCTGACTCGTCATGGTCAGGTTATTTCGATCTTCCGCCTGTCGTGCAGGCGGGGCCCGTTCAGCCGGCGTTCGCGATCGCGAATGCGATATCCGGTAGACCGATGCGGGCGGCATGTTCCGGAACACGGTTCCGAGCAATACTGCGTCCAATCCGGCTCTATGAAGGATGGCGTCCGGGACCGGACACCGCATGCCATAGGTGAATTGAAACAGACTGCTGCCCGGCTCAAGCCTGAGCGCTACGCCCCGGATGATACGATACACGGTCCGGGTTGACATCGACAGAAGCGGGAGTCCGCTGATGATGGCATCATATCTGGCAGCCTTGCCAATCCCTGCCGCCGACAGGCGGGCAGCGCTGCCCCGGACGATCCGCGCACCGGGGAAGCGGTTGGTAAGAAGCTCTGCGAAGCTGTCATCCAGTTCGACCAGTGTCAGTTGCTCCTCGGCAAGTCCCCGCGCCAGAAGCGCACCGGTGAAGACGCCTGTTCCCGGGCCGAGCTCAAGAACTTGTCCTGTGGTGTGATCGACGGCCTTTGTCATCAACCGGGCCAACGCAGCTCCTGAAGGCAGGACCGCGCCCACCATCAGCGGGTTGGCGATCCACTGGCAAAGAAACGTCAGATGCTGCGGCGTCTGAACCACTACCGGGCGCTCCCTAGGTACGGATGCCTCGCCATGCGAGAAGGCGCATCGCATTGGCGGTGACGAGAACGGTCGCGCCGGTATCGGCAAGGATCGCAGGCCAGAGCCCCGTAATCCCGAGAACGGTCGTTACGAGGAACACGGCTTTCAGCCCAAGCGAGATGACGATGTTCTGCCAGATGTTGTTCATCGTCAGCCGCGACAGGGAAACCATGTTCGCGACGTCCTTCACCCGGCCATGTAAGATCGCAGCATCCGCCGTTTCGAGCGCGACGTCGGTTCCACCGCCCATGGCAATGCCGATGTCGGCGGCGGCAAGCGCGGGCGCATCGTTGATGCCGTCGCCGACCTTCGCGACGAAGCGGCCTTCCTGCCGCATTTCCCTGATCATCCTCTGCTTGTCCTGCGGCATCAACTCGGCGCGGGCTTCCATTCCGAGCGAAGTGGCGATGGCTTTCGCGGTGCGGGTGTTGTCACCCGTGAGCATGACAGAGTCCGCGCCCAGTTCGCGAAGAAGCGCGATGCCCTCCTTTGCGTCCTCGCGCGGCTCGTCACGCATGGCGACCAGACCGGCGATCTCCTTGCCGGCAAGAAGCACTGAAACCGTCTTGCCTTCATCGTTGAGCGCAGCGATGCGGGCAGAAAGCGTCTCGTCAATCTGAACCTCTTCCCTAGCAGCGCGCGGTGACGCGAGAAACAGCTTCACACCATCGAGCGTTCCGACCACACCTTTGCCGCCGACCGCGCCAGCCTCGGACGCGGCCATCAGGGGAACGCCCTCGCTTTCCGCCCTCGCAAGAATCGCCACGGCAAGCGGATGGCTGGAGCCGACTTCGAGAGCGGCAGCGAGGCGCAACGTCTCGCGTTCGTCTCGCGCGACACCAACGATGTCAGTTACCTTCGGCTTGCCTTCCGTAAGGGTTCCCGTCTTGTCGAAGGCGACGCGGTTCACCTTGCCGAGATTTTCCAACACCGAACCGCCCTTCATCAGCAAACCGCGTCGCGCGCCCGCCGAGAGGGCGGCGGCGATTGCCGCTGGCGTCGAGATGACCAGCGCGCACGGACAACCGATCAGCAGGACGGCAAGGCCGCGATAGATCCACGTGCCCCATTCCGCGCCCGCCACCAACGGCGGAATGATCGCAATCAGCGCAGCCACCACCATCACGCCGGGCGTGTAGTACCTGGAGAAGCGGTCGATGAAGCGCTCGGTTGGGGCCTTGGACTCCTGAGCTTCCTCGACGAGGGTAATGATCCGCGCAATCGTATTGTCGGCGGCAGCAGCCGTCACCCTTACCCGAAGCACACCTTCCTGGTTGACGGTGCCGGCGAATACGTTGTCGCCTTCTTCCTTGCGTTTGGGCACCGACTCGCCCGTCACCGGCGCTTCGTCGACAGCGCTCTCACCTGACAACACCACACCGTCTGCCGGCACACGATCACCGGGACGCACCATCACGATAGCGTCGACCGCAAGGCTCTCGGCCGGGACGGTCTTCGTCGTCCCGTCTAACTCCAGCAGCGCCGTCTTGGGCATCAATGTCGCGAGAGCACGAATGGATGCTCTCGCGCGCCCGGTTGCAATGCCTTCGAGAAGTTCGCCCACGAGGAACAGGAAAACGACGACCGCCGCCTCCTCGGAAGCATTGATGATCACTGCGCCGACCGCAGCTACCGTCATCAACATCTCAATGGTGAACGGGCTGCCGTTCATTGCTCCGAAGATGGCCCGGCGGGCGATGGGGATGAGCCCGACGGCCATGGCGACGATGAAGCCCCAAGGCTGCGTCTGGGGATAGATCTGTGCAAGGCCGAAAGCGATCGCCAGTGCGGCACCGCACAGTATGGTCAGTCGCGCCTTAGAGGTTTTCCACCACGGTCCGTCGGAAGGTCCGTGATCGTGCCCATGCAGGCCCGCCAAGGTATCGGTTTGGCCGGTCTTCTCGCTAGAATGATTGTGGGCTCCCTCAGCATGACCGTGGTTGCAACTGGGACCGTGACGATGACCTGTGCCTTCCTCTGCGACAGGAACATCTTTTGCTGCAATCGGGGTCGTCTTGTAGCCGAGGCTCCCAACCTTTTTGGCGAGTGCATCGATGTCAACACGTTCGCCATGGGTAACGGTCATTGTCCCGGCGACAACCGAAACCTTGACGTCTGCGACGTTGTCGAGACGACGTACCGCAGTGTCGATCTTGGTGGCGCAGCTTGCGCAATCCATGCCTTCGACCCGGAACCGGGTCTGGCGTCCATCAGCACTCATGGCCGGCCTCCTGTCATACAGGAGCAAAGCTATAAAACCTCAGGTGGCTAGAGGGTCAAGCACGATTATAGATTTGGTGTGGCTTGTTGACTTTTCCGGGCAGGTCCATGAACTGGCTGACAATTTTATGAAAGCGCGGTGTCGTGTTGTCTTTTCCTCGCCGTCGACATCTGGCCGACTTTAGCGTTCCATTGATCACCATCGTGCAGCTTTTCTATATTGCGGCCCAGTTCGGTTCGCACCTTCTTGCCCGCGACTTGTGGGCAGCCGACATGGCGAACTTCATTCGCCCGCACCTTCTCGCTGCTGGAATAGCGCTGTTTGCAATCAGTCTCGTGCCGCGATCCCGGCTTACGCGAGCCGGCGCTGTGATCTCACTTTTTGCCGCCATTCTTCCATTCGTCTTCCTGCCTACCCCTGCCACCGGAGGCGGTGGCAGCCAGTTCACGATTATTTCGGCCAATGTCCTCTCGGACAATCGCGATCCCCAGCCATTTCTCTCCATTCCGGAAGTCGCTTCAAGTGATATCGTCGTGCTACAGGAAATGCGCCCCGTCTGGCAGGATGCACTGGTCAAAAGCGGATTATGGCGCTTTGAAAGCAGCCGGGATCTGCGGGCTAACACTGACATGAAGGTGTTCAGCCGCTTTCCGATCATCAGCGAACAGGTCGTTTCCCAAGCAAGCCGCGACACGGGAGGCCGGCACCCTCTCAGGCTCGAGCTCCTGATCGAAGACAGGCAGGTCATTCTCTATGCTATTCACGCCCAGACACCACGGAGACCATCGATGTGGCGAGAGCGAGCAGCGTATTATCGCGATCTGTCACAAGCGATTCTGCAGGAAGATGGCGATGCAGCCGTGGTCATCGCTGGAGACTGGAATATGCCGCCTTGGTCGCCCTTCTTTCAGGACTTTCTTGCAGAAACTGGCTACCGAACTACGGAATCGGCGTGGTGGCCGTCACCCACGCGATTCAGCACCCGCTTCGGCAACATGCCTACCCTGGGCACGCCGATCGACAGGATCGTCATCTCGCCGAATATGGGGCTTACCAGCCTAGGTCTCGGACCGCGCTTTCAATCCAACCATCTTCCGGTTATCGCGCGTCTTTCCCTGCCTTGAAGGATACGTTTGCCTCCGATCATATGCTGGGAAAACCACGTCATGCGACCAATCCCGAGGTCGCCGCAGCAGCCGGCCGGAAGGCGTCTGCGCCTTGAATAGCCAAGACCCCGCACGAACCAGAGCAAGACCAGGTAGCTAAAGCCCGGAAGCGCGACCAAGCGACATGAGGTTCAATGGGAGCCTGGATAAGCCAGCCGTGACATTGCGACGTGCAGTCGCAGTAGTGTTAACTTTCCATCAAGGTTAACAATCGATTCTCCTTCTGCGTGGGGCATCCGGAGAATGAGATATTGCGGTCCAAACCGAAAGCTACTTTCGAACGACAATCATCGAACGGCCATCGGCGTGTGCTTGCGATTCTTTGCGCAAGTTGGTTCGTGTTCGGCTTCGCATCGCCCACGGGGATCCAGGGCACCAAATCCGAGTTGGGAATCGCTCCCGGGCCGAATCGCTGGGCGGTATATGTCGAGCAGGCCGACATCTGCTCTCATCTGAAGGAGCTCCGGCTGCCCAGTGCCGCTATTCCTGGCGATGACGAAAACCTGGATCTGGTGCTCGGCGGTCAACGGGTCAATCTGCGGGCGGATCGAGAGGTTTCTTTCACGCCCCAGCGGGTGGTTGAAGAAGCGAAGAAACCACGTCTGGTCAGCGTAGCGTATCGGAAAAACCTGGAGCCCCCTGTTGGAGAGCAGGCGTTGGCTTCGCGGCTACTTTCGTCGGGGACCGACGCGTCATACTTTCTGCGGGGCTTTTCAAAACAGGCAGATCCCGAAATGGTGGCGGGCCTGTCTACGTTTCATAGCCCAGCAGACGACCGTCTGGCCGGTGTACCGGCGGCGCTCGCCGATCTGGTCAATAACGATGGCGCCGACATCCTGGCCACGGCCTACGCCCCAAAGGATGAATTCCATGCGTCTTCCAATGCCTTCGTGGCTTTGCTCGGCCCCGACGAGATGGCCGGTCGCTTCGTTCCGCCCACGGTGGAAGGTGACCACGATTGGATGAAGCAGCCTCTACCGGGATCCGTCTTCTCGACAGCCGAGCAAAAGTGCCTTGCTACCGCAATTTATTTCGAGGCTCGGGGCGAGGAGGTGAGGGGGCAGGCCGCGGTCGCGCAAGTCATTCTCAATCGGGTGCGCAATCCTGCATATCCAGCAAGCGTCTGTGACGTAGTTTATCAAAATGACAACTGGATCAACAAATGCCAGTTTTCCTTTGCCTGCGACGGCGTTCCGGATGTCATTACAGATCGACGCGCGTATCGTCTGGCAAAGGACGTGGCCATGGCAGTTACCGGTGGGAAGATATTCTTACCCGAAGTGGCGTCATCGACCCATTACAACGCCACCTACGTCAGCCCGCGTTGGGCTCGCTCCATGGAGCGTATGACCCAGATCGGTTCACATATTTTTTACCGCACATTCGGCGGGGGGTGGAGTTAGATCATTGTTAGGGACAATTGGTACGAAATCCCCAGTCGAGCGCAAGAGGATTTTTGTAACGTGGCTGGTGGCACCAGCCTGGCTGGCGATGCTGATCGCAACGCAGCCGGAAGGCTTTGAAACGCTGGGCTACAGCCTGATTGAGTTTCTCGGATTCTTCCTGGTGTTTGCTGCCGTTCTCGGAAGGCTCTGGTGCACTCTATATATCGGAGGCCGGAAGGATCTGGATCTCTGCCAAAGCGGTCCGTATTCCCTTACCCGCAATCCTCTCTATTTCTTCTCCTTTCTCGGTCTCGTCGGCGTCTGCCTTGCGGCTCAAAACATTGTCTTGATGATCATAAGCGCGATCGCATTCCTGGTTTACTATCGACCGGTAATCAGGAATGAGGAAAAGCGGCTGCTATCCCTCTTTGGGCCGGACTACATGCTATACATGGCGAGAGTTCCTCGCTTCTTTCCTCGCCTCGATTTGCCGGAAAGCGAAGACACTGTCGTTGTCCACTCTCGGGCATTTGTACGCTCGTTGACGGAAGTCATGTGGTTCCTTGTCGCCATCGTCGGAATTGAAGTTCTTGAAGAACTGCGCCAAGCGGCGGTTATCTCTGGCTGGCAACTCCCATTGTAGGCTGGCCCGCTCCATGTAGTGCTGCGTCGGCGGTGCCACGCTTCACGCTAAGTCCGGCTAGATGCAAATGAGTATCAATTGCCCATCTAGCTGAATTAATTTGACTTTTTAGATCCGTGTTCCTATCTCCCGGCCAATCAGGGAGTAGTCACCGCGCCCGCGCGGGGCCGTGTCAACAGGCTTGCGCACATGCGCATGGCGCGGTCAGCCGATTTAACGGCCCGACGAGACTGTGGCGCCACTGCTCCTATGCGGACGAGCAGGGGTTGGCGCCCGGTAGATGTCCGTCGGGATCACTGTCCAATGTCGCCCTTCACCATTGCCGTACTCGCCCTGAGTATGTCCATCGATGCCTTTGCAGTCTCTGTTGGACGAGGGGCCGCCATCGGCTCGCCGCCCCTGAGAGATGCGTTGCGAACAGGTTTGATCTTCGGCATTGTCGAGGCGACAACGCCCATTCTCGGTTGGATCGCCGGCGTTGCAGCCAGCCGCTTTGTCCAGGCTGTCGATCATTGGATCGCCTTCGCCCTCCTCGCGGGCGTCGGCATTCATATGCTCTACGCGGCAATCTGGGGCTCTACGGATAACCCGTCCAAGGGAAGATCGCTCACCGCCCTGATGGCGACGGCGGTGGGAACCAGCATCGACGCCATGGCGGTGGGTATCTCTCTCGCGTTTCTTCAGGTCAACATCGTCATCGTCGCGATAGCAATAGGGTTTACCACCTTCGTGATGTCCTCGGGCGGCATCCTTGTCGGGAGGCTGATAGGCCATCGCCTCGGCAGGCTGGCCGAACTGATTGCAGGTCTTGCACTTTGCGGCTTGGGGACGATGATCCTGCTCGAACACATGTCGCCGGTGTAAAAAGATGCTTGAAATCGTGGCCGCGCAATAGTTTTGCGGCGTCGCTTTCCAAAGGGAGCTGCGACATTTGAACACTTGAACCTCAACCTGCTCGAGGTCCTACCTTTCCGTTAGCGGGGTGCATTGGTTTACTCAAATAGGTTGGATATCGCTATGTCAGGAACGCTTCTCAACTCGCTAGGATCGGGCGCCAAAGCCACCGGGACTCTTTGTCCACATTGCAGGGTCGACCTCGTTATGAGCGAGCGTCAGGGTATCGAAATCGACTACTGCCCGAAATGTCGCGGCGTGTGGCTGGATCGCGGCGAACTCGACAAGATAATCGAACGGAGCGCTGCGGAAGAGGTGCAGTACGCCCAGAGGCAATCTGGTAGCGGACGAATGCAAGTGTCGTCACGCAATACATCGAATGACTGCCGCGAAGATCACCGCCGCGACTATCGCGACCATGATCGTCATGGCGGACACCATGGTCGAGGGCACGGTTCTTTCCTCGGCCGATTGTTCGACTGACACCCCGCCAGGAGCGGAACGATGAAAGCTGCGCGCATTGGTCGGCTAAGGTGGTACGCCATTGCCGTGTTGACAACGGCCTCGCCGGCCTATGCCCAATCGATCGATCGCGTGGAGGTCGAGAAGATCGTCCGCGAATACATCATGCAAAACCCGGAGATCATCGAGGAAGCACTTACGGAGCTTGAGAAGCGGAACCAAGCAGCTCAGGCCGAGGCTAGGTCACAAGCGATAGTGGCCGAGACTGATGCGTTGCTCCGAGCGAGCGACGATGTGATCTTGGGAAACCCGGACGGGGATGCTACGCTCGTCGAATTCTTCGACTTCAACTGCGGTTATTGCAAGCGGGCGGCGCCTGACGTCAAGGCGCTTGTCGCCGAGGATCCCAAGCTGCGGATCGTCTTGAAGGATTTTCCCATTCTTGGGCCGGGCTCGGTCGAGGCCGCGAAAGTGGCTCTGTCCGTGAAGCGCGTTGCCGGCGACGCCGTTGCGCGTGATTTCCATGTCAGATTGATGGAAATGCAAGGACAGATAAACGCTAGCCGGGCTTTGGATCTTACCGAAGAGATGGGACTCGACCGCAAGAAGCTGTCGGAAGAAATGGCTACTCCGGCGGTCGAGGCAATCATCGCGGCAAACCTCGCGCTGGCACAGCGGCTCGGCCTGACAGGAACGCCCTCGTTCGTCGTCGGAGATCAAATCATCGAAGGCGCCGTTGGAAAGGAACCGCTTGCCGATGCAATCGAAGCGGTCCGCCCGAAATGAGCTCTCCGAAGACCAATCCTCTGCCTCTTTGGACGGCAAACTTGGTATCCGTCTCGGCGAACTGATCGAAAAGCAGGTTCACGGGCTTCCGGGCCATTTCCGGCAGCCGATCCAGTTGCTCCTCCAATCGATCGACGTTCTGTACGCCCTTCGCCGCTATGATACCGAACTCCGTCATGTGGGCGCGGATCGCGTTGCCGATCTGCGCGCGTTGGCGAACCAGAAAGTTTCACGTGCGGTGAAGAAGGTGAAGAACCAGAACCGATGAGAAGGCTTCGCTCTTGATGGCGACAAACCGCATCGAGGGACGCGTTACGGCCATCACAGATGGCGGCCGCATCCGCGGCGTTTGTCCTCCCGCGCTTCATGTAAGGCTTCACATAGGACGGCGGCATCAGCCGGACATCATGTCCTATCGCCTGAAGCTTGCGCCTTTCCGAAAATGACGCTCTCGGCGAGAAGGAGCCCTGCGCCGCACACGATGCCGACATCTGCCATGTTAAAAGCTGGCCAGTGCCATTCACCAAGGTAGAGATCCAGAAAGTCCGTTACTCCGCCAAGGCGCAGTCGGTCGACCATGTTTCCAATCGCTCCGCCCGCGATTAAACCCAAGGCAAACTCGACTATGCGCGACGTCGCTTGCGACATCCAGATCAGGAGCATAACGAGCACAGCCGAAGCGAGGGCGACCAACAACCATTGCGACATGCCGCCAAGAAGCCCAAAGCTCACACCCGTATTTCGTCCCAGGATGATGTTGAAAAAGTCGGTGACGGGAATGACGCGCGGCGGGACCATAATATGGTTCACGATCCACCATTTCGTAGCTTGGTCGACGACAAACCACGAAACCGCTGCAAGAAGGCCAAGGCGGATCATACCTAAATCGTTTCTCCTTCGGCTGAGTTCGCGAATGATGCGTGGCCTCCTTGATGTTGGGGGGCGCTTTCCATGCGGCTGCTCACAAGTTCAAGCGTGCTCATCGCGATACGTTGTAACCCAAGCCCTCCACCGCCTTGAAGACAGCGTCCTGCGATGTCTTCGAGGGATTGAGCTTGACAAGCGCACTATTGTCGATGAGCGAAACCTTGGCAGCCTCAACGCCAGGCAGTGCGCGCACTGCTGACTCGATCTTGTCGACACAGCGTGCGCAATCCATGCCCTCAATCTTGAATTCAATGATCATTGATACTCCCGCTGTCACTGATATTTCCTCTGTATGAGAATGGTGACCAAGCTGGCATCTCTGGTAGCTAGAGGGTCAATAGCCATACCTCAGATTTTCTGCCTGACTTGACGCCTCTGGAGAATTGGCGTTTTCAAGCTTTTCTCGTCTTTCCCTGCCTTCGGGCGATATGCGGGTGTAATCTAGACGGTCAGGAACATTCTCATGCTCTCTCTGCGGCTTCGATCTCAGTTGGCCGGTATTGCTATCGTCCTTGTGGCGGAAGGCGCGGCGATAGCCATGCCGACCGGCGTCTTCTTGCTCTATCCCGGCAACACGGCCCCCAGCGGAGCCGATTGTCGCAGTCTATCCGCGCGCGTGCGACCCTCCGTCGAAAAGGCAGAAGCATGGTACTGGGGACGCGCGCCTTTCGGCTCGGAGATGGAGTTCTACCTGTTCCTGAGTAAAACCAGGATGGAAACGACATTTTCGGCCGAAGGCGACTACGACACCGGAGAGCTTCGCAATCCGCAAACGAGAGGCGACAAGACGACGTTTGAGCTGGTGCCCGACGATCATCCGGCCCAAGTCGTAAGCGGATGGATCGAGCAGAGCCGCGACGGCTCAGTGCTTTCCGTGACGCTACATGACGTTCCCACGATCGCCGCCGAAACGGACCGCACTACCTATTACTGCAGCTTCGATGCGGGCACGCAAATCTGACCGTCAGTGTTCGGTCATGCAGAGATCGTGATTGGCGAGCGATCTGATGACGTAGCAATCCTTCATATGGCCGTCGTGACAGGTGCCGACCATCCGGGTGAGTTCGCGCTCGAGCTGCTGAAGTCGGCCGATCTTGTCACGAACCATCTTCAGCTGGCGTGCGGCAATCTGGTCGGCATCCTTGCACGGGCGTTCCGGATGAGCGCTAAGATCGAGGAGTTCGCGGATAGCCTCAATAGTAAAGCCGAGGTCGCGCGCATGCTTGATGAACGCGAGGCGCTCCCGGTCCGACGTTTCGAACCGGCGCTGGTTGCCCTCCGTCCGGTCTGCGGGTTTCATCAAGCCCATTTCCTCGTAGTACCGTATAGTAGGCACCTTTACCCCGGTCTGCTTCGACAGCTCCCCGATCGTCAACAACGCTAACACTCCTTGCTCCAAGTTTCTTTCTCCCTCCAGAGTCATGCTATCCCTATCTTCCTGCAACACGACAAATGGTCCTCCCAGTTGAACAATTTGTGATCACTTTCACTCAGCCCGCACCTGTATCGTGAACGTCATTCGGACAGAGACTCATGAAGCCAACATTACATCTTCTCCTCTTGGCCGTGGTCGCGGTGCCCAGCATCACCGTTGAAAGCAGCGCACGGGAAATCCAAGTCTCGCACGAGAATTCGGCGAAAATGCTCCAGATCGAGCATGCCGAGGTGCTCATCTCTTCTTCAAATACGTCGTTGCGGACGATATATCTGACAATATGGAACGGGACGACCTCGTCAGAAAACCTGATCGGTGTTGAAAGCGACAGCTTTACCGGCGTCACGGTCTTCAGAAATACCTTCGGCCGTCGTGAGCGAATGAATAGCGTCCTGACGATTCCTGCCCACGCCGAGCTCAAGATGGTGGAACCGGGAGTTCATCTGGCGCTTGACGGATTTGTCGCCAATCCGCTTCAGCCGAACACCATGCCGCTCACATTACGGTTCGAACGCAGCGGCTCCATCACGGTAAACGCAAAAATTGTGCAGGATAGGAGCGAACTGACCCACCACCGTCATGGCGAACAAGATACTCCGTCCGAGTGACACTCGATGACCCAAGCCGGTCGGTAAACACAAGACTAAATAACACAGGCAGATTTTCGAGGTATTTGATTTTAATTTATCATATTGATTTTATTTGATTTTTCCTGGTGCCGTGTAGGTTCTCTCCATCAACAGTTGGGGAGACAGGACAATGAGGACTATCTGGGGCACGGCAATTGCCTTTCTCATGCTTTGCTCGGCAGCGATGGCAAGTGCGGCGCATTACAACCCAACACAAGCCGATCGTCCCAACATGCGGACGTTCGGGACGACCTCAATGCCGTATGGCTATTATGATTATTGTAAGCGTTACGAGGATCGATGTGCGCGCCGGGCGGGAGGAACGATGGTCGAACTCACACGCTCCGCATGGAGCGACATCGTCCGCGTCAATACTGAAGTGAATAGCATTCCCGCCTTGACAGATATGGAAATCTACGGCGTTGAGGAGTTCTGGGAATACCCGACGAGTGCAGCAGATTGCGAAGATTACGCACTTCTCAAACGCCAGCGCCTAAACGAAATCGGCTATCCGCTGGGCGCACTGCTGCTCACCACCGCACGAGATGCCAAAGGTGGTGGCCATGCGGTACTCACGGTCGTGACATCTCTGGGTGATTTCATCCTGGACAATCTCGAACAGAAAGTACTGCTCTGGAGCGATGCGAAGATTTACTTCCTGAAGCGCCAGTCCCAGCGGAACCTCAACCAGTGGGTAAGTCTGCGCACCGACGAAGAATTTCTTATATCTTCCGGCAACAACCATGCGCCTTCAACCGCTGCCACGACCGTGAACAGGTAAACCGCGAAGCCTCCGTAGATCATCTCCATGGTGTTATGGCCGAGGCCCAGACATACCAGCGCGAAAACCAGCGTCAGAATGGAGTAGGCGGCCGCACCCGCGGCGACGAAGGAAAATATGATAAGCGACATGAACTGGACCGCTGTCTCCCGAGACTGCGGTCCATTGTTTCACGGCAGAATGGAATCGGCCATTCAAGCCTGGGTGATACAGATGTTATCCTGGCGTCGATACCGCTGCAGGAAGGCGCGTTTCAGCCTGAATATGATACAGGCTGAAGCTGAACACCGCGGCAATGAAAAGGACGAGCCCCAGAAGCACGACCATGTTCATTTTTGATCGGCGGCGTGTGATTCGCAGCGTTTCTGCACTAGTCAGATGGTCCAATCTCGTCACCGTTCTAAATTATCTTCAGGCCCGCAAGCAGGATTACTCCCTTTAAACCCCAACTGACGCGAGCAACAGGAGGGTCGATGCGGTGATGTGTCGCTCCCGAATTCGTCAGACGCAACCGGTCGTTAACTATGCTAGCAACAGAATAAGGATGGTGTTCTCCGCCGCTCCGAGGCTCGGATCTGGTTCTGTTTCATGTTCTACGCGTTAAAAGCAATTTCCGTCGGCCTTCTTGCCATTTCGCTCAGCGGTTGCGTCTCGAGTGTACTGGATGTCGACAACAAGGCTTCCCAACCTATTCCGGCCTTGCTGGTCGCCGAGATGTCGAGAAAGTCGATGTCTCCCTCTTCGCCGATCCTTGTTCGCATTTTCAAACAGGAGAGCGAGCTGGAAATATGGAAGCAGGATCGCACCGGCAAATATGCTCTCCTGAAAACATACCCAATGTGCCGATGGTCCGGGAAACTCGGCCCGAAGACCCGCGAAGGTGACCGTCAGGCACCGGAAGGCTTTTACCACGTCAATGCGGGAATGCTGAACCCCACCTCCCAATATTATCTGTCTTTCAATCTCGGCTATCCGAACCGGCTTGAAGCGGCACTGGGGTATTCGGGTGACGCCCTAATGGTGCACGGCGCCTGCACCTCCTCGGGATGCTATGCGCTAACGGATGATGGGGTCGCCGAGATCTATGCCGTCGCGCGCGAGGCTTTGAAGGGCAGCCAACAGTCCTTTCAGGTTCAGGCTTTTCCCTTCCGCATGACGCCGCAAAATATGGCGAAGCATCGCGATGATCCCAACTTTGCGTTCTGGACCGACCTGAAGCGCGGCTACGACAGCTTCGAGGTAACGCGTCGCCAGCCCAGGATTTCGCATTGCGGCGGCCGTTATGTTGTGGACACAGAGTTTGAGGCCGGCGAGCCGCGCAATCCGCTTGCCGCCTGTCCACCGGCCGTCAACCAGTCTCATCCGGCGATAGCCGGTCGTACGCAAACCGATTTACGACAGGCAGACTTGCTGGTTTCGAGCGGGAGTGCGCTGTCTGCTCATTCTTACGTAGACGGTGGGATGCATCCGAGCTTTCGCAGGCTACTGAAACGGAATGGTCAGGATGCGCTTGCGAAGCGAACATCGCCGCGGTCTTCTGTGCCCGTCAGCCGGCCCGACGCAGCGCTCGCGGACCCGCATTCTCCGGACGAGTAACGGACATGTTGCGTGGTTTTCTGTCACTGCTGGTCGCCCTGTTGTTGGCCCTGCATTTGAGCGCTGCAGCGTCCATCGCTGCGCCGGTGACAGACAGTCCCCACCTGGTTTCAGCGGATGTCCTCACGGATACAGAAGTCAGTTCGATAATTTCTGCCATCGGCGACAACAATTCCCTACCGGAGCACTTGCGCGCATCCTGTCACGATCATTGTTCCAATCTGATGGCCTGCACTGAGCGTCCTTCAGATCCGTCCCCTGGTGAACCGACCAGGACCTTCGGCCAGTTCAATATAGCTTCAGCCAGCCTCTCTCGCTTACTGCGCCCTCCCCGATAGCAAGGTGCAACGAGTGTGAATACGCGCGCGGGTTCATCATTGCCTGTCGAGCAGTATCGCACTTCGCCCTTCAGTACGCCCGCAAATCGAGGCGATATCACCAGCTATCAGGAGCGAAGCTTTGAGCTCGAATTATCCAGGCGGGATGCTGTCACGCCGCAAATTTCTCACTGTGGCTACGGCCGCAACAGCAACCGCAGCCTTGCCGGGATGCGCGACAACCGAAGATGCGCCCGTCAGTCCGGATCCAGGCAAACCTGCCGTCGATGCTGGCTATGCACAAATGTACCGGGCAATACCGGAAGAAGACTACCCGATCCCTGCCGTCGATCTCAGCAAAGTTAAGCGGCGCTTCTATCGCCAGCTTGTCAATGATCCGACAGGCGAGCGGCCAGGGACGATTGTGGTCGATACGTCGGCATTCCATCTCTATCTGGTGCTGCCCGACGGGAAGGCAATGCGTTATGGCGTGGGGCTGGGACGTCAGGGATTCACTTGGTCGGGTGTTGGCGTCGTTCAATACAAACGGCGTTGGCCGCGGTGGACTCCTCCGGAGGAAATGATTGCGCGACAACCTGAGCTGGAGAAATACAGCGCAGCCAATGGCGGCATGGATCCAGGGCTTAACAATCCGCTCGGTGCACGCGCACTCTATATTTTCCAGGATGGTGTGGACACACTTTACCGAATTCACGGCTCGCCAGAATACTGGACCATCGGCAAAGCGGTATCGAGCGGATGCGTCCGACTGATCAACCAGGACATCATCGACCTCTACAATCGTGTTTCGACGCCGGCACCCGTGATCGTTCGGGGCGGTTCGACCGCATAGCGTTAGCACGAAAAATCACTTGAACCTCTAGCGGGCAGAGCTTGTAGCCTCCCGTTGTCGAAAGGATCAACTCATGAAACGTCGCACATTTCTTATCGGTGCGTCAGCCACGACCGTGGCTTGCGCACTATCGTCATCAGCCTTTGCACAACCAACCGAGCAAGAGCTCCTCGCGCCCGGCGCGCTACCAGACAAGGTGTTCGGTCCAGACGATGCGCCGGTGACAATCATCGAGTACGCGTCCCTGACCTGTCCGCATTGCCGGACGTTCCATGTCAACGTCTGGCCCGGCCTAAAGGAGAAATATGTCGATGCTGGCAAGGTCCGCTTCATCATGCGCGAGTTCCCGTTCGACCCGCGCTCTACTGCCGGCTTCATGCTTGCGCGCTGCGCGGGAGACGAGAAGTGGTATCCAACCCTCGATCTGCTTTATCGGACCCAGGAAACATGGGCCCGCACCTCGGACGGCACGGGCGCAATGAAGTCGGTCATGGGCATGACCGGTATGGACGAAGCCGCGTTCGAAGCGTGCCTTCAGAATGAAGAACTGATGCAGCAGGTGCAGGCAGTAGCCGAAACCGGGCGCGGTTTCGGGGTCGATTCCACGCCTACGTTCTTCATCAATGGGCAAATGTATAAGGGTGCGCTGAGCGTTGCACAGTTCAGCGAAACCATCGATCCGCTGCTTGCAGCCTCGGATCAGTAGGGGCGCCATCAGATGACAATCTTATATTCCACGCCGTCGAAAAGTCTGCGCCGGCTCGCCTTGGCCCTTCTGATGACCACGGCATCCGGTTCTGCATTTGCACAGTCAGACGAGGTTGTCGCCCGCGTGAATGGTAGTGACATCACGCGTGCAGATGTCGCCGTCGCTGAGGAAATGTATGGTCCACAACTTGGAACCATGCCGGCCGATGCCAGGCTTTCCGTTATTGTCGATACGCTGATCGAAATGCGGATCATCTCCGATGCCGCGAAGAGTGCAGGTATCGAAGACCGCGACGACTACAAGCGGCAGCTGCAATTCTTCGAACAGCAGACGCTGCGGGCCATCTTCATGGAGCAGAAGGCCGCTGAGGCCGTTACCGACGACGCTATTCGTCAGATCTACGACCGACAGGTCGGTTCGATACCGGTAGTTTCCGAGCGGCGTCTGCGTCATATCCTCGTGGCATCGGAAGACGAGGCAAAGGAGATCATTACGGCTCTCGGGAAGGGTGGCTCGTTCGCCGAACTTGCAGCCGAACGCTCGCTTGATGCCGTGTCGAAGGTGAACGGCGGGGATTTGGGCTTCGTTGCTGAAGGGCAAACAATTCCTGAAGTCGACAAGGCGGCCACGGGGCTTGAGGCGGGCGACTACACCAAGGAGCCCGTGCGGTCCGCTTTTGGGTTTCACGTCATCCAGCTCGAGGAAAGCCGCGACAGGCCACCGCCTGCATTTGAGCTGGTCGAGCCGCAAATCCGTCAATCTCTGACGACCGCCGAAGAACGTCGCATTTCGAGTGAGTTGCGGGCCACAGCCAGCGTTGAGAAGCTAGTTCCGGATGTCGTGCCTCCGCAGGAGGATGATGGCCATGACCATTGATCGTCGGGCGTTCGGCTTCGGTCTTCTGGTTGCGGCGGCCGCTTCCCTCACGCCGGTCAGCGCTTTCGCCAACGCTCGACCTGTCAAAATCGAGCAGCGATTTCTGCCCCAACGGGTCAGACACAATTTCACTGAGCCTGTCGGCACCATCATCGTCGCGCCGCGTGAGCGGTTTCTTTACCTCCTGGAAAGTCCGACGCTGGCACGCCGCTACGGGATAGGGGTCGGCAAGGCCGGGCTGGCGTTCAAGGGCAGCGCAATTATCGAGCGCAAGGCCAAGTGGCCCTCGTGGCGCCCGACACCCAACATGATCAAGCGAGACCCGCAACGCTATGCCAAACATGCAGGCGGCGTTGCGGGCGGCCCGAACAATCCCCTCGGCGCGCGCGCGCTCTACCTCTATCGAAACGGACGAGACACCTACTACCGCATCCATGGCACCAACGAGCCATGGACGATCGGCAAGGCGGTGTCGAACGGATGCATCCGCATGGTCAATGATCACGTCCGGGAACTCTATGAGTTAACGCCGATCGGGACACGCGTCGTGGTGGTGTGATGAACCGGAATATCCTCGTCATCGGGGCGGGGCAGGCCGGCCTTGCCGCCGGCTACCACCTGCGCGGAGCAAGCCTTCCCTTCATCATCGTGGAGGAAAGCAACCGCATCGGCGATGTCTGGCGTAACCGATATGACAGCCTCACACTGTTCACCACCCGTCAGTTCAGTGCGTTACCGGGAATGCAAATCCCAGGCAACCGGGACGGCTACGCCAGTCGCGACGAGTTCGCCGAGTATCTGGAAGCATATGCCCGGCGCTTTGCGCTTCCGGTCAAGCTTGGGTCACTGGTAACGCGTCTGACCCGGTCTACGGACGGTTTCGAAGCGACGCTCTCAAATGGCGAGATCATCGCCGCAACCGATGTCATTATCGCCACCGGAGCATTTCAGGTTCCAATCGTTCCCCCCATCTCAGCGGAATTTGGTTACGAGGTCCTGCAGTTGACGGCAGCAACATTCCGCAACTGCAACCAGTTGCCCGATGGGCCCGTTCTGGTAGTCGGAGATGGAGCAAGCGGACGCGACATAGCGATCGAAGCCAGGAAACGCCAGCCAGTCTTGCTCTCCGGCGGCAAATCGCGAAAGCTTCTGCCGGAACACATTCTAGGAAAGTCGATCTGGTGGTGGCTCAGCCTTATTGGCGCATTAGAAGCACCGGCAACGTCTTTCCGCGGCCGCATAGTCAGAAAAACCGATGCTTTCCCCGACAGGGATATACGGGGCGAGGCATTGCAGAGACGTGGTATCCAGCTCATGAGCCGGCTCGTGGGGGCTGAAGCAGATGTCGTGAAGTTTTCAGACGGCAAACTCGCTCAGGTCCGCACGGTGATCTGGGCTGTTGGCTATCGCGACGAAACCGAATGGGTGGACATCAAAGACGCAGTGGATGCCAAGACCGGTTTCGTCCACTCAGAAGGCGTCTCTCCGGTTAAGGGCCTCTACTTCCTGGGGAGGCCATGGCAGCGCAATCGCTCTTCCGCTCTGATCATGGGTGCAGGCCCCGATGCCGCGTCAGTGGTCAGGAAATTGAGAACTGATCACGTGCAGGCGTAGCGACGGCTCGTCGTTTCATGACGTAGTCGTCGTCCAGTATAGGACAAGAAGGGTTTGGTGACAGCGTGCATGCCACACGACACCACGGTTTCGAGGCCGAAGCTTTCCAAAACATCAGCATAGCGCCGCCCCCGTGACAAACCGCCTCGCGCGTCCGCTTGGCGGTTGATCCGCTTCGTATGTCAACTTACACTATTTTCAGAAATTTCTGAAATTCATGAAGTTGCACACAATGAACCTCTCCCCGACCATTCAGGCCTTCGTCTTGCATTTCGGCGAAATGGGCAACCGCTGGGGCATCAACCGCACCGTCGGGCAGATCTATGCACTGCTCTACGTCTCGCCGAAACCACTCTGCGCCGACGCCATCGTCGAGGCGCTCGGCATTTCGCGGTCCAACGTCTCGATGAGCCTGCGCGAGCTTCAGGCGTGGAATCTCGTCATCCTGAAGCATGTCCCCGGCGACCGGCGTGATTTTTTCACCGCCCCCGACGATGTCTGGCAGATTTTCCGCACGCTCGCCGAGGAGCGCAAGAAGCGCGAGGTCGATCCGACCCTGTCGGTGTTGCGCGACCTCCTGATGCTTGAACCTGCCAATGACGACGAGCGCTATGCCCGCGCGCGCCTTTCGGAGATGCACGGTCTGATCGAACAGGTGACCAACTGGTACGACGACGTCAAGAAACTCGATACCGGGCGGCTTGCGTCACTCCTGTCGCTCGGATCGAAGGTCACGCGGCTTCTGGACGCACGGGACAGGATCATCTCGATAGGACGCGGGCGCAGGAAAGCGGACCGCTCATGAGCGGTTCGGGACCATGAGCGCGCAGGTCACAACCACGGCGCGCGCCGCTACTGATGCCGGTGATCCGTCTGTCCGCGCAGCCGCTCCTGCTACGTCGACGACGAGGCCCGGCCTACCCCGTTTTGCCGCTGCCCTTCAGATATCCGCCTCGCTTCTGTGGATACCGCAGGCGGCAGCCATCGCCTTCGCCATTGGCAACATCGCCGATGGCGCGCCCGCGCAGGCGGCGATCCTGCCTGCTTTCTGCATCTTTCTGCTCGGAATTCTGCGCGCGGGTCTCGACCGTGCCGGCACGACTCGCGCCTGGGACGATGCCCGCGTCCGCCTTTCCGCCTTGCGCGCCAATGCCGCCGCCGCCGTTGCAACCCATTCTCCGCTTGATGCGTCCCGGCCTTCCTCCGGCCTCGTCGCCAGCACGCTCACTGAGCAGGCCGACGACATCGTACCCTGGCTCGCGCGGTTTCTGCCGCTGCGCACCCGCGCTGCGGTCGTTCCGCCGATCATTCTAGGCTTCGTATTCGTCTTTTCGTGGGTCGCCGCCCTCGCCTTGCTGATGGCAGCGCCCGTCATACCCATCTTTATGGCGCTGATCGGCTGGCAGGCGAAAGCGGCCAGCGAAAGGCAGCTTACCCGTATGGGTAACATGAACGCCTTCCTTCTCGATCGGCTGCGTGGACTCGCCACCATCCGCGCCTTCGATGCGGTGGATAGTACCGCCCTCCGGCTGCGCGCAAACGCAGAAGAACTGCGAACCTCCACCATGGCGGTGTTGCGTATCGCCTTCCTGTCGTCGGCCGTACTGGAACTGTTCGCCGCCCTGGGTGTGGCGCTGGTGGCGGTCTATGTCGGGTTTCATTTCCTGGGAGAACTGAACTTTGGTGCTTGGGGCGGAAAGCTGACGCTGGCGCAGGGTCTCTTTGTCCTGCTGCTCGCGCCCGCTTTCTTCGAGCCGCTACGTGATCTCTCGTCCGTCTGGCACGACCGCGCCGCCGGGCAGGCCGGACTGGAGGCGCTCGACCGCATTACGCGGGGCGGAACGAAAATCGTCGGCGGTCTGGAAAGTACAGCCGTCGAAGTATCCGGTGCGCTTTCGGTGTGGATCGACGGCCTCACCTTCCGCCATGCCGAATCGGCGACCGCGACCTTCAGCGATTTCGCCCTATCCATCCACCCCGGCGAACATGTCGCGGTGATGGCCCCTAGCGGCGGCGGAAAATCCACCTTGCTGGCGCTTGTTGCGGGCCTTTCGTCGCCCGATACCGGTATCGTCCGGCTTGGCGGCGAACCGATGAACCATGCCAGTGCCGCCCACCTGCGTGCTCGCATCGCATGGCTCGGCCAGCCCCCGCATATCTTTTCCGGTACGCTCCGCAGCAACATCACACTCGGGCGGCCAGGCATCGGCACGGGGGACGTCGCCCGCGCCATGGAAGCCGCCCATATCGCACACCTTGCCGCGCAACGTGGCCATGCGATGATCGGCGAGAACGGAGCCGGCCTGTCGGGCGGCGAGACTCTGCGGCTGGCGCTGGCGCGTGCGGCTGTGGGCATCCGGCCCGGCCTGATCCTTGTGGACGAACCGACCGCCCATCTCGATTCTGTCACAGCCGCTGAAATTACCGACCGCCTGCTGGCCATCGCGGAAGGGACAACACTGGTCGTCGCCACCCACGATCCCGCGCTTGCGGCCCGCATGGACCGCGTGGTCATGCTGCCCGCTCCGGCGCAGCTTGAGGTTCTGGCATGAGCCGTCTCTCCGCCCTACGCCCGGTGCTCGCCCTGTTCTGGGCCGGTGACCGCCGCATGCTCGTCTATGGTACCCTGCTGTCTTTCACCACAGCACTTGCCGGCATTGCTTTGCTTGGGCTGTCCGGCTGGTTCATCGCCGCAACGTCGATCGCAGGCCTCACGCTCGTCACGGCGCTCACTTTCGACGTGTTCATGCCGTCCGCCGGCATCCGCCTTCTTGCCATAGGCCGCACCGCCTCGCGCTACGGCGAAAGGCTTGTCACCCACGACGCCACGCTAGGCGTGCTGGCTCACCTGCGCGAGCACGTGTTTCGCGGGTTCGCCCGTGCCGACGCAGCACGCGGTCTGGCCGCCAACCCGTCACGGCTCCTGTTTCGGCTCACCATCGATATCGACGCCCTCGATTCGCTTTACCTGCGGGTGCTGGCGCCCGTGCTTGTGGCAACCGGCGCAGCCCTGGCCGTCGCAGCCGCGCTCGCTTTCGTCCACCCCTTGCTCGGCCTTTCCTCCGCCATCGTCCTGCTGGCCGCGGGCCTTGGCATTCCGTTTCTCGCCTCTCGCCGCGCTGCAGCATTCGCCCGCCGCCGCGCCCACGCGTTAGAGGCCTTGCGGTCGCGCTCCATCGACCTCGTGCGGGGACAGGCCGATCTTGCCATGACGAATCGTCTTGGCGCGCAGGTTCGTGCCATCGAAGCCGCAGACATTCGTCTGGCCCAGGCCGACCGCGCGCTTAATCGTGCCGAGGCCGGTGCGGGCTTCAGTCTCGGCATTCTATCTGCAGCCCTGCTCGCCGGCGTCCTGCTTGCAGCCGCCTACCTTGCCGAAGCCGGCACCATCGGCGCACCAATCGCCACTTTTGCCGTGCTGCTGGCGCTTGCCAGCCTGGACCCCTTTGCGCTCCTGCGCCGCGGCGCGGTCGAGTTCGGCCGCACACTTCAGGCGGCAACGCGCCTCGGCCCGCGCCTGACGAACCGCTCAGACCCACCTAAGCTCCGCCGTTCCGCAGCACATGGCATGGCGATCAGGCTGGAGTCTGTAAGCGTCGGCCATCCCGGCGCGGCGCGTTCGGTCCTGTCCGACATTTCCGTCGTCATCCGCCCCGGCGAACGCATCGCGCTGGTGGGTGCGAGCGGAGTTGGCAAATCCACGCTTCTGTCGCTGTTAGCCGGAGAACTGAACGCTTCAAGCGGCAACCTCACTGTCCATCCCTGTGGCCTGCTCACCCAGCGCACTGAGCTTTTCCGCGACACGCTGCGCGGCAATCTTGCGCTCGCCCGCCCCGGCGCATCCGATACCGAAATGATAGCGGCGCTCGAAGCTGCGGGTCTGGCAAGCTATGTCGCATCTCTGCCCGGCGGTCTCGACACGATACTCGGCGAGGGCGGTGCCGGGCTTTCCGCTGGTCAGGCGCGCCGTCTGGCGCTTGCTCGCCTGCTGTTGCGCGATGCGGCCCTCTGGCTGCTCGATGAGCCGACAGAAGGCCTCGACGGTAACACTGCACGTGACGTGGTCGCGCGCCTCGATGAACGCGCCACCGGCCGCATCCTGGTCGTCGCCACCCACACACGCCGCGAGGCGTCGCTTGCCGACCGTATCCTCGTGCTGCGTGACGGCCGCATCGCCGCCGACGTTGCCTGCGGCACACCCGCCTTTGACATGGAACTCAGCCAGCTGAGGCCCGATTGACATGACCCACCGGAGCCAGAAATGGAACTGAACATCGTCGACCTGTCGCGGCTGCAATTCGCCATCACCGCGCTGTACCACTTCCTTTTCGTGCCGCTCACCATCGGCCTGTCGATCCTGATGGCGATCATGGAAACGGTCTACGTCATGACCGGCCGTGACATCTGGCGGCAGATGACCAAGTTCTGGGGTACGCTCTTCGGCATCAACTTCGTGCTCGGCGTTGCCACCGGCATCGTCATGGAATTCCAGTTCGGCATGAACTGGAGTTATTACAGCCACTATGTCGGCGATATTTTCGGCGCGCCGCTGGCGCTCGAGGGGCTGATGGCCTTCTTCCTCGAGGCTACCTTCGTCGGCTTGTTCTTTTTCGGCTGGGACAAGCTGTCGAAACTCGGCCACCTCGCCGCCACATGGGCGGTTGCGCTCGGCTCCAACTTCTCGGCCTTGTGGATTCTCATCGCCAATGGCTGGATGCAGAACCCGGTCGGTTCCGTCTTCAACCCGCAGACCATGCGCATGGAGGTGGACGACTTCTACGCGGTCATCTTCAATCCCGTCGCGCAGGCCAAGTTCGTCCACACGGTCTCGGCCGGCTATGTCGTCGCCTCCATCTTCGTGCTCGGCGTGTCGGCCTGGTATCTGCTCAAGGGCAGGCACATCGCGCTCGCCAAACGTTCGATGACGGTCGCGGCCTCGTTTGGCCTCGCCGCGTCCCTGTCGGTCGTGGTGCTGGGCGACGAGAGCGGCTACCTTTCCACCGAGCATCAGAAGATGAAGCTCGCGGCGATCGAGGCAATGTGGCATACGGAACCCGCGCCCGCCGCATTCACCGTCATCGGTATGCCCGATCAGGCCGAGCGCAAGACGCATTACGCCGTCCAATTGCCGTGGGTGATGGGCCTGATCGGCACCCGCTCACTCACCGCCGAAATCCCCGGCATCCACGAACTGGTTGAACTAGCCGAGACCCGCATCCGGCAGGGTATCATCGCCTTCGACGCACTCCAGTCGATCCGTGCGGCCAGCAGTACCGCCGCCATCCCCGACGACGTCGCCGCCCGCTTTGAGGATACCGGACGCTATCTCGGTTATGCGCTCCTGTTGCGTCCCTATCTGGACGATCCGCGCGAGGCGAGCGACGAGCAGATCACGCAGGCGGCATGGGACACCGTGCCCAACGTGCCGACGCTGTTCTGGTCCTTCCGGATCATGGTTGGCCTCGGAATGTTCTTCATCGTCCTCACTGCCACCTTCTTCTACCTGTCGGCTCGCCACCAGCTTGAACGCTATCCGTGGTTGCTCAAGCTCGCGGTGTTTTCGATCCCGCTGCCGTGGATTGCGGCTGAAGCCGGCTGGATCGTCGCCGAGGTCGGTCGCCAGCCCTGGGTGATCGAGGGTGTGCTGCCCACCGCCGCCGCCGTTTCCGATCTTGGAGCTACCACCGTGCTGTTCACCATCGCCGGCTTCGCGGCCATCTACACGGTGCTGTTCATCGTCGAGGTAACGTTGATGCTCGCTGCGATCAGGAAAGGCCCGAAAGAAGACCATGAACCCGAACAGAAACTTCTCCCCGAAGCGCTCGAACCCGCGGAGTAGGCCCTCATGATTCTGCACGAACTCATCGATTACCAGACCCTGCGTCTGATCTGGTGGCTGCTGCTCGGCATTCTCATTATCGGCTTCGCGGTGATGGACGGCTTCGACCTCGGCACCCAGACCTTGCTGCCCTTCGTGGCGAAATCCGATCTCGAGCGCCGCGTCGTCATCAATGCGGTCGGACCGATCTGGGAAGGCAACCAGGTGTGGCTCATCCTCGGCGCGGGCGCGATCTTCGCCGCATGGCCGCCGCTCTACGCCGTGTCGTTCTCCAGCTTCTACCTCGCCATGTTCGCCATCATCGCCGCACTCATCCTGCGCCCGGTCGGCTTCAAGTACCGCTCCAAACGCGAGAGCCCGCGCTGGCGCGCCAGCTGGGACTGGGCCCTGTTCATCGGTGGCATCGTCCCAACGCTGATCTTCGGCGTCGCGGTCGGCAATGTGCTACAGGGTATTCCCTTCCATCTCGGCCCCGATTTGCGTATCTTCTACGATGGCTCGACCCTGTTGGAGCTGCTCAATCCCTTCGCGCTCCTGTGCGGGCTCCTGTCAGTGACGATGCTGGTCATGCATGGCGCGTCATGGCTAGTGCTAAAGACCAGCGGCCTGGTTGCCGACCGCGCCCGACGCTTCGGCACGCTCGCGGCGACGGCCACCATCGTCCTGTTTGCGCTTGGTGGCCTTTGGGTTGCGATTGGCATCGAAGGCTACCGCTTCGTCTCCGACATCGTCACCGACGGGCCATCCAACCCGCTTGCAAAGACCGCTGAACAGGGCGCCGGCTTCTGGTTCGCCAACTACGCCGCCCAACCATGGACGCTTGCGGCGCCCGCGCTCGGCTTTGCAGGTTCACTTCTGGCGCTGGGGTTCCTCGCCCTGCGCCGTGAGGTGCTGACGCTTCTGTCGAGCGGGCTGTCGGTTCTCGGCATCATCGCCACCGTCGGGCTGGCGATGTTCCCGTTTATCCTACCGTCGTCGATCGACCCGAATTCGAGCCTGACCGTCTGGGATGCCTCATCGAGCCACTTGACGCTATTCATCATGCTGGTTTCGACGGGGATTTTCCTGCCCATCATCGCGCTCTACACCACGTGGGTCTACCGCGTTCTATGGGGCAAGGTGGACGAGAAAGAAATCCGCGATGGCTCCGGCCACGCTTATTAGCCAATCCTGCACAAGTGGAAACCGCTTC
The DNA here is from genome assembly GCF_900185735.1 of Stappia sp. P2PMeth1. Taxonomy (NCBI): domain Bacteria; kingdom Pseudomonadati; phylum Pseudomonadota; class Alphaproteobacteria; order Hyphomicrobiales; family Stappiaceae; genus Stappia; species Stappia sp. P2PMeth1. Next base: position 25,860 of record NZ_FYAW01000038.1, read on the forward strand.
TGCGTCCGGAATTGCATAGAAATTTTTGAAACCGCCGATTGGGTCAAAATCGGGAATCTGTTTCCGGCTCAATGCGGTTAGAAAGGACAAGCTTCATGTGGTACTTCGCTTGGCTACTTGGCCTGCCGCTCGCCGCCGCCTTCGCCGTCCTTAACGCTATGTGGTACGAACTGGTGGAAGACGATGAGAAAAAGGATGCGTCGTCTTGAGTAACGATCTCAGTCGGAGTCGTTCAAATCCGGCCGGCCGCTGCAAGCGAACATGCACTCTATTAGAAACCTATAAGATCTGAGCAAGCGGTATAATGATCGCCAGCATGATCGGCTGGTGCAGCAGGTAAATCATCAGGCTGCGCTTCCCCATCCAGACGAGTGCATCCCCTGAATGGCCAGCCGGCAAGAAGCGGTCGAGTGCGCTTTCTTTTCTCCTATCGACCAACATTTTCGTTCCGGCCATCCCGATGAGGGTAATGCCAACCCACGGGAAGATCGGTACAAAATCGTTACTCGGCGGCACGCTCTGCGCAAATCCGATCCAGGCGAGCCAGCGTGTGTCGAAGAGTTCCGACTGCCAAAAAGAAGGGACTAGTACCATGGCAAGGCCACTGGCAAGACTTAACCACCAAGGTGTACGCAGGAAGAAAGAGCCCACCAATGTCGCGACGGTGATCGCATGCAGGATGCCGAAGTAAATGAACGTTGCCGGAAAAACATTCCATGTCACCAGTGTAATGGCCGCAGCCGCGATGCTGATCTTCGCAAGACGGCGCAGATAAGCGCCCGCTCGGAACGGAGCGCGGGAGGATAAGACAAGGCCGACCCCGACCAGCATCATGAAGCTTCCGGCAAGCACGCGCCCAAAGCCGAGCCAGAGTGGATGGTATGCGATGCCTGAAATGAAACCAGTAAATTCGAGGTCCCACACAAAATGGAACAGCACTACGCCGGCAATTGCCAGACCGCGCCACGCATCGACCATGTAAACACGGGCTATTGTCTCGATATCGCTTCTCCTCTCCGCAAAAACATTTTGTAAAAGCTCATCCCGCTAGAGGGTCAAGATGTCGCTGCTGCAGCGCATTGACCCTCTAGCGGGATGAGCTTGTATAGACGGGCATGGAATTCGAGATCTCAAATATCGGCGTGGTGGCGGCGATCGCTGCCGGTGCCATTTCCTTCCTGTCGCCCTGCGTGCTTCCGCTGGTGCCGGGCTATGTGTCGTTTATAGCCGGCAACTCCACCCGGACTGAACGCAGCGATCCGGACAACAAAATGTCCGTCGCCTGGCTGAGTATATGTTTCATTCTTGGTTTCTCGACGGTGTTCGTCATACTGGGAGCTGGAGCCACCGCCCTTGGCCAGTCGCTTCGCGCCTACAGTTACGAAGCCGGCATCATCGGCGGTGTTATTGTCATAATCTTCGGCCTTTTCACCACCGGGCTTCTGCGGCTGCCCATGCTGCAAAGGGACGTCCGCTACCACGGCAGCCTGTTCACAGGCGGGCCGACGGGCGCATACTTGCTTGGTCTAGCATTCGCGTTCGGCTGGACGCCTTGCATCGGCCCGATTCTCGGGGCAATCCTGACAGTCAGCGCTGTGTCGGCGACGGCACTGGACGGCGTCGCGCTCTTGGCGCTCTACTCCGTTGGCCTGGGAATACCCTTCTTTCTGGCCGCGCTTTTCACAGATCGACTGATTGCATTTCTTCCCAGCCTACGTAAGACCGGGCGAGCGCTGCAGGTGACCGCTGGCGTCATCATGATCATCATGGGCCTTGCCATGGTGAGCGGCTACATGACCTGGTTCGCGTTCTGGCTGCTGGAGAAATTTCCGGTTTTCGGGTCGATCGGCTAAGATCAGCCAATCGCGTGAAACCTTAGAGGTCATATCGTACCGGCTCGACGAAGGGCGCCGCGGGGATCGACCTGAACGGTCACATGATCGATCGCGTAGCGCTCCTTCAGCCAAGCCGTGATTGCGGAAGGCAACTGAAGCGGATCACCCCCAGGTGCCGGCGTGACATGAACCGTGGCGACGACGGTGTCGTCCGTCAGCGTCCACGCATGAAAATGACCCGCTTCCTCTACCTGCGGCAACTCGCTGAGTTCCCGTTCGATGTTGCTGGCATCCAGCCCGCGCGGCACCGCCTGCAGCAGTACCCGGATCGATTCACTCACCAGTGTCCAGGCCGAGCGGACCACCAGAAGCGCTACCAGAACCGAAAGGATCGGATCGAGGACCGCCCAACCCGTCAGCATGATGCCGATGGCGGCAGCGATGGCCCCAACCGATCCCAGAAGGTCGCCGACGACATGAAGCAACGCTCCGCGAAGGTTGCTGTCACCTTGGGAACCTCGCATGAGGATCCAGGCTCCCGCCAGATTGACCAGCAGCCCCACCGTCGCGACGGCGAGCATCGGACCCGCCAGAACCTCGACCGGCTGGTTGATGCGACCGACGGCTTCCCACGCGATCCAGCCGACGAGAAGAAGCAGGGTTGCCCCGTTTGCCAGCGCGGCAAGGACGCGCACGCGATGGAACCCGTAGGTCCGGGTGTTGTCCGCAGGTCGGCGAGCCACGCGATAGGCGATCAGCGCCAGAAGCAGGGCCGCCGCATCTGACACCATGTGCCCCGAGTCCGCGATCAGCGCGAGCGAGCCGGAGAGCCATCCGCCAATTGCCTGCACAACGGCGTAGCTGGCGGTGAAGATGAAGACGAGTCGAATCCGCCACTCGTTGCCGGCGGTCACAGACGTTCCGTGGTCATGCCCGTCATCATGTCCATGAGTTTGCGAGTTCATGTTTCCGCTCCCGTCACAATGCCCTTTCGAATTTTATCCAACCACATATGGCTTGACCAACGCAGATAGTCTCGACCAGGTGTCGTGAGGGATGAACGAACAGGTCAGCCTTGTCGAAATCCGGATGCGTCCCCTCAGCCCGTCAGGAACGGCACAGGGATGCCAAACACGTTCGCAAGCAACGTAAAATTTAGTCCGAGAACAATCGTGGCCCCGATGAGCGCAAGACACCGTACGGCCGGCCGCATTGTGTAATCTCCCATGACGTCCCGACGAGAGGTGAATATGATCAGGGCGATCATCGGCACGGGCAATGCGATCGACAACACGACTTGGCTCATCACCAACGCCTGGGTTGGGTTGACGCCCATTGCGACGACCACGAAGGCCGGCACCATCGTGACGAGGCGCCGGAGCCATATCGGGACATGGAAATATAAAAAGCCCTGCATGATCGTTTGCCCCGCCATAGTTCCCACCACAGAGCTTGAAACGCCCGAGGTGATCAGGGAAACGAGGAACACGGAGGCGGCCGCAGTCCCAAGCAACGGCGTCAACATATGATAGGCGGTCTCGATTTCGGCGACGTCACTGTTGCCCTGATGAAAGGCGCTTGCGGCCATGATGACCATCGCCATGTTGACCATTCCCGCGATGGCGAGGGCGATCACTACCTCGATGTTGGAGTAACGCAGCACCTTGCGGCGGTCATTTTCATTCCGGATCCGGACGCGCGACTGGGTCAGGCTCGAATGCAGGTAGATAGCATGCGGCATCACTGTAGCGCCGATGATGCCGACTGCGATTGTCAGTGCCGCAGCGTCAGGAAGCTGCGGCGTGACCAGTCCGACAGCCGCCTGTCCCCAGTCGACCGGGGCTATCACCAACTCGACAAGGTAACAAAGACCGATGATTGAGACCATCGTACCGATGATCAGTTCCATTGGCCGAAAACCCTGCTTCTCGAATATCAGGATGCCGTATGTCACTGTGGCGGTGACAACCATGCCCCAGAAGATCGGCAGATCGAAAAGCAGCGCAAGACCAACCGCGCCACCGAGAAACTCGGCCAGATCAGTCGCCATGGCCGCCACTTCGCTGACCGCCCACATCACCCAGACAACCGGCGCAGGAAAGTGGTCGCGCGACATTTCGGCAAGGTTTTTCTCTGTCACGATGCCGAGACGGGCGGACAATGCCTGAAAAAGCATGGCAATCAGGTTTGCTAGCAGCACCACCCAGAGCAGCTGATATCCATAGCCCGCGCCGGCCTGGATGTTTGTCGCGAAATTGCCCGGATCGACATAGGCGATCGAGGCGATCACCGCTGGCCCGGCAAAAAGGAGGCGACCGGAAATCCCGCGACGCTCGCCGGATAGCACAGCAGCCATCCCGTTGCGCGTGCGCTCTGTGTCATACATGAGGGTGTGTCCTGATGTGGTTGCAAGAGATTATATAGCCGATGCTATATTTTGTGCAATCGGTTAAAATAATTAGTGTGAAGCATGGACTTAGTTTGTTGAGTTTGCCAAATTGCGGAAACAATTTTACCCTTGGCTAAATTTGAGCCTTGAGCTCATCTCTCCGATCAGGTGAACAACCGGTACAGATGACTAAGCCCAACAACTCGCCACCCCGCCCCGCCCAGCACGCGCGGCGCTTCGCGCATGTCCGGGAATGTCAGGCAAGCGCGCTTATCGAGGATTACGTCGAGATGATCGGCGACCTGATTGAAATCAATGGAGAGGCGAGGGTCGCGGACATCGCCGCGCGAATGGGCGTGGCGCAACCTACCGCAACCAAGGCCGTCGCGAGACTGAAACGGCAAGGTTTGGCGACGTCGCGTCCCTATCGCGGAATCTTCCTGACCGAGGAAGGCAAGCAGCTTGCCGACCGGGTGCGGTCACGCCACCTCATCGTCGTTCAGTTCCTGGTTGCCCTCGGAGTGCCGGAGGAAACAGCCGAGATTGACGGCGAAGGCATCGAGCATCACGTGTCGGAGCACACTCTGGCCGCGTTCGAAAAATTCTTAGGAATGCCCAACTGCACAAAGTGAGAACGACCGACGGCTTCCTTTATGGCCGTAACGTTTCCTTCTGACGCTTTGGCAGCCCATTGAACAAATCAGGCTGATCCTCGTTGAACGGGTCCACTTCGAAGTCTGAGGCGAGGATGGTTGAGCCGCGTCACCACTAGCGAGAGAGCGACGACACTCGTGCTTCGGAGAACGCCCCGGCCGTCTCCGCATGGCGCAGCCGCTTCACCTGCTTCATGGAGAGCAATTCGCCCCCGTCAAACAGCCGAGCGATCTCGGCCGAGACCTGATCGGCGGCGATCACCAATGCCGCGTCGAGATGGACGCAGCGCTGTGTCACGCCCCTCGGCCCATGCCCGAGCAATCCGGAGATCGTCAGTTCGGTGAAGCCGAGGGATGCCGCGATGCTCGCAAAGGTGTGGTGCAGGACATGTGGCGTCACTTTCTCCAGGCCGGCGCGGGCGCCTACGCCAGCGTCTCGGGCCGCCTTCCGCTTCCGTGGCCGTGCTGGACGCTTTGGCGCGATCTCTGGTGTCGGCGACGTCACAACGGCCGGCACGAAGGCCGGGGAATCCTGCTTGGCCGAAGCGGCCTGTTTGCGCGCCTCGCGACGCCAGGCGAAGACGTGCTGCGGCCGGAGACCATAACGCCGGGCGACCTCGGAAACGATTGCGTTCGGCTCCAGCGTCTCCTCGATGATCCGCGCCTTGTCATCCACCGACCACTGACGCCGACCGCCAGCACCGTTGATCACCTCGAAACGGCGAGGCTGCCGCTCCGGGTCAAGCGTAAGGTCAAGTCCAGACACAAGCCTATCTCCGATCCCCATACAGGATCGGCAACCTCACAGATCGCGATCACTCCCGAAAGGTGGCCCGGAAACACCACTTACGTCCGGGTGTGCGCAACACCATCTTTTCTTTTGTCGTGCACCGCCGCAATGGGAGCTGGAGTTGCGCCTCGGCGCACAACACCGACATCGTGCCTCACATGGAAACGAACCTGGTGGGACCTGACGGAACCCATCGACCGGTGAGCTATCGCTGACGATTGACAGCAAGTCATTCAGCAAGGGTTCGCGGCGGGTCCGAATTACCTCGCTTCGTCAACCTACTTGTTTGTGATGGTCTTTCTGATCAGTCCTCAGTTCCCGTTCGGCGCACGCACGTCAGTCTACGCTAGCAGCTGTTGAACGATGCAGGATCATGGGCAGAGATTCCCGCTCTCGTCATCATTTTCATGTACGCTCGGACGAATTTTTCGATCGATGCTCATTCACGCTGGAACTTTAACGTTTTGTTTCATATTGTTTCCTTGAGGCGGTACGCGCCGCTTTGGGGCTTCGAAACCCCTGTCCACCGGTTGGTGCCGGCCGTTACGGCGCCGCGATCCTATGGCCATTGGCCGGGGTCCTGCGACGTATGTCCAGGTGCCTCGGTGCTAAAGGTCACAGGGCTGCGGTGGACGCAGTTTCGAAACCCCGGCTTGGGTTCACAGGATTATCGATTGCGGGGGCGTACCGCAAATCACCCGCCCTGAAGGTCGAATGACAATGCGAGACCCTTCGCTAAAGGTTCAGATTTCCGATCTGTCCGAAAAACTCGACCCATTGATCGCTCCACTCGATAACGATCAGCTTTTGACCCTTGTGATCGAGGCGATCAGAGAATACCGCCGCCTGCTACAATGCGCAGAAGATGCCCATCAGCAATGGGAACAGGCAAAATCTGTGCTCGCCAGCGAGCACTGCCGATTGAAAGAGCTTGAGCGTACCTACCTCAACGCCCTGAAAAGCCATCAGGCCCAGATGAACCTTGTCGCAGCGCTGACAGACCGGCTCGGCTACATCCCGACCATCGATCAGGAAGGCCCTAGCGACGAGGAATGAGCCCGCGCTCGAGAGCAATTCGTACCATATGAGGCCCATTGGTGGCGTTCAGCTTGGCTTGAGCATTTTCTATATGAAAACGGACCGTCCTTTCGGTAATCCCGTGCATCTGGGCAATTTCCGCTTTTGTCTTACCCAACGAAGTCCACATGACACAGTCGAGTTCTCTCGGGGTCAGCGGGTTGGAAAGCATCTGGCGTGCGGCGAAATCCGCACTGGATACGTGCATATGAGTGTAGGCGACAGCCGCCACGGCAGATTTAAGCGCGGCGATATTATACGGCGCGTCCATGTCACATTCGGACATGAACGTCAGCATAGCCGTTCTCCCGAACCCGGCGCGCATGGGGATCGTCATACCGGACACGACGCCGAAATCGCCGATCTCGTCGCGATATTTTCGTGCAACAGGCTCAGTCAAATCCATTCGCGCCAATGACCACCAGAACGGCGCAGCCGTCTTGCGGGCATGTCTCACCACCGGATCGACGATCGAAAGTTGCGCGTCGAGATAATAGTCCTCCCACACCTGCGGCAGATCGGTGAGAGTACGAGCCCCATCGCTGCTCACCCCGACATAGGCAAAACGTTGCAGTCCCGCAGCGACCGTGAATTCATGCAACGCGGCACGTACCGCACGTTCGTCGCGGTTGAGTTCTAGCGCTTCGAGCAAGCCAGAAATCTGGTCCGACAAGGGGTTTATTCGCCTTGCAGGTTGCATTTCGTCCTCCTCACGACGTCACTTTGCCGCGATTATCGAACTCCTACGAGTTTACCTCCTGTTCCAGACTTCGCGGCGCCTCTAAGCGGTGAAATTCTTTAGCCATTTTGGTTTTGAAACCTCAGGAACTCAATCTGCATCCGCGACAAATCAACTGTTCCCGGTCACATCGGCGTTACCGGGCTGCTCGCCCGCAGTAGCTAAAGGCAGGAAATTGTAACACAACATCATGTTATTCATGGTTTTTCTGCCCTTTAAGCGTTGAGAGATCAACGCGTATTCCGGCGGCATATGGATCGAAGGTCTGCTCTGACATCGGTGTCGTACGATTCGACTCTGAATCCGCAATCGTTTCTGGCGTATCCTCTATCGAGACATTCTCCTCATCAGAAAGGGGGCCGGGATCTGCTTCGCCAAACACATAAGCGTCCTGGAATATTCCCGTCCGCCAGGCTGCGAGGGCTTCCCGAAATACACAGGGACCTGCCTCTCCACGTGCGTGGGCAACAATCCGATAGACCTTGCCAAATAGTGCCGAACCCAGACGGATGTTCTGGCAGGCATCGACGAGATCCGCCGCGATTTCCGTCGCATCCGAAACACCGTAGCCCGCCGGATACTGGGTAAGGCCGACACGCACCGTCGCCTGTCCAACGAAACGCTGGATCAGTCTTACCGCATCATCCGCATTTTGCGGCGCCTGTGGCAGAATAATCCTGTCGCCGGACGTGATGGTTACGGAAAGGGGATTGTCCGACCCCGCCTCGGCAATAAGGCGCTCGACAATTGCGATTTCGATTTGCGGGTCAGCACATTGATGGATCAGTGCGGCATCAATCATGGCGAACCTTTCTTTCAAGTGTTGAATGAGACAATCAGCGGAAGCGAAAACAATCGCGCCCAGGCGACGGCACTCGCCCGCTGAATGGCAACGATATTGGTGTTTTCGGTCCACCAGCCATTGCCTGTCGCGACAATGACGTCCGGGTTGTGCAAGACAGATTGCAGGATCGGCCAGATGATAAGCTGCTCGTAACAGATCAGCGGCGCGACCCTGTGACCATCGATTTCGACAGTTGGGTTATCAAAGAAATGCGCTCGTGCCCCTGCCGGTTCACCGACAAGTGCCTGCCAGGGCTGCCACATCGACACCGGCACCGGCATCCGCTCGCGGTAGAGAATCCGAGATCCCTTGCCGGAAATTTCCACCATGACATTGTCGTAGCCTGTGGCATCAACAATGGTTGCGCCGGCAATGACGGTCAGGCCACTATCATTGAAGGCCCTGCCCCAGAGGCGAGCTGTCGTCGGCGTCCAGATGCCTGCCGAACTTTCCGGCAATACGATAACCCGCGCACCATCTTCGGCTGCATCCATGACAAGGTTGATGGTTTCGACCTGCTGCGCATAATCAGCATATTGTCCGCTCTCGCCGCGAAACCGGGTATCGACACCGACCCAGCCATCAGGCAAATTGAGAGGAGCGCCTGCCCCGGTTGACCATAGATATAGTCCTCCCAGGACAAGTGTCGTGATCGGCCAGATTCTGGTTGTCATCGCCAGAAGGCCGATCGCGGCAGCCACCAGACCTGGCCATCCCCATCCGGAAAACACCATACCGGCGCCCGTGATCGGATGCGCCCATCCGACGATACCGAAAGGCGGTACGCTCATCAGTATCGCTGCGATGCCATAGCGCACTACGCGGCCCCATCCTGGCCGCCCGGTCCAGAGCACGGCATGAACGAGCACAAAGCCGGCCGACGCTACCACCCAGAGCGCAAGTCCCGCTCCGATGCCGCCGCCGTAAAAATTGACAACCCCCTGCGGCAGACCGTGTGACGCGGCGAGGAAATACCCGGCGGCAACCAGCGCCGCGCCTGTCCGCGTCGGCGCCATCGCCCAGAGAGCCGGGAACAGCATGGCGAGCGGAATAAGGAATGGATTGCCGCTCCAGCCAATCATGCTGACGACAATGGCCGCGATGATGAGCAATGCCGATTTTATGATTTCAGGGTGCGACCGTAAGAACCGGCCGGGCGAGGCCAAGAACGCCGGAAGCAGGGATCGGGCCGAAATATCTCGAGTCATAGGAACCTGCGAAAGTCGAATGAAGGAAGAGGTAACCGGCGGGCACGATGCCGCCGGACCAGGAAGAAAGCGCCCTGCCCTCAGCATCGGTGCGGCGAATGTCGGAATGCGCCAGAACGCTGCCGTCGATTGTGATGCCTACGTCGACGACGACAAGCTGGCCGGGCAGTGCAACCACCGTCTTGATGAGCGGGCTCAACCAGCCCGAGCAAAGGCCCCGCCGGACGTAACCGCGCTCGTGCGCTTGTGAGAAGGCAGCGTTGTCCGGAGGGCAGATGAAGACGAGATCCCCGGTGGCTATCGGGCGGTCCAAAGGGACAATCCGCCAAAGGCCGAGCGGATAGCTCGGTGTCAGATTGAGACGAATCCCAAAACCGAAAAACGTGGTGAACATCAGGATTGGCACGACGACCGCCGACAACACGATGACGGCACGCCGCACCTGACTTGTCATTTCAGCACCTGCGACTGGCGCTGGGTCTGACGAAGTGCCTCAGCCTCCTTGAGAGCCTGGGTCGTTCGTTCATGGGCGGCAAGCTGCTGGCCAGCCCGCATCATCGGCCATGCCGTTGCCAGTTTCCGGCGCTCACCCGGCGACATGCCGAAGGCCTGCTTTTCGAACGCAGGACCAGTCGCATCTTTTGCAGCGTTGGAGAGAAGGCCGCGCTCGCCGAAGCGCTCGGACACCGCTTTGTTGAACGTGTCAATCTCGGCTCTGACCATTCTGTCAGCCAGCGCAAAGCCCAGAGCCGCTGGGAGATCGTTGCGATCGATGGCGTCTCGGACGCGCTCGAGCACGTTTCGTGCATTGTCGGAAAGCGCAGGAATGTCGACCGAGACCTTCAGACGACGGGCGCGCTCTTCGGCTTCGTGCTTGCGTTCGGCTTCGCCACGCTGGCGCAGGTAATTTTCGAGGTTGCGGGCCAATGCCGGGGCATTGAGCCGAGCGGTCTCACGATGCTGCTTGTCAGCCCTGCTGGCAAGCAGGCCAGTCTTGCCCTTGAGAGCCCCGAAGCCTTCCGGTGTAGTGACAATTTTGTCGACTGTGGCTTTGGCCAGCGCCGGATCCTTGAGCATGGCGTCGACATTGATAGCGCTCAACGCTGCTTCCGGCTGCGCATAGACCAGGCGAAAGCGCGTCGAGACTTCCTCCCACTGCGCCTTCAGAGCCGGATCGGCCGCAAGCTTGTCCTCGGTGGCCTGTTCGACTGATTTCGGGAAGATGGTGATGCCGGCAACCATGGGTTCGATCTCCCTGATCTGACTGGAAGGAACATGCTGCTGTGCGCCGGCAACAAGCCCCAGCCGGCCCGCCAGAGCGACCAGACGGGAACCAACCTCGGCCAATCGCTGCTTCTGACGCACGGTCCAGTCGAGCCGGTCGCGGATAATGGTCCGGGCCACATTGATGAGATTGAGCCCGCGGTTTTCGGCAAAACGCAGCGCAGCGCGATAGGCGGACGCGCCTTCATAGTCGAGCGTGGATTCCTTGGAACCGTCACGCGACAAGCCCTCGACGAGCCGCGACATGGCAAGCTCTCGCACATCGACAACGTCCCAGACGTGGCGCTGGACAGTCTTTCCATCTGGCAGCACAATCGGCTCTGATCCTTTATGTTCGAGGCCGATGCGATCACCAATTTCGGGTGCGGCCTTTTTCATGGCACGTTCGAGATCGACGCCCCAGATCGTTGATTGTTTGCCCTCGCCGGTTTCCAGCGTCACGAAATAGCTATCGCGGTTGTCCGGCTTGTTCTCATAGGGCGCGACACCATGACCGACGAGAATACCGCCGCGCTGCGTGTATTCGCTCAAGCCCACATAGATCTGCGCATCGTCGCGATGGCGGGTGAGCGCGACATAGATCAGGTGTCGATCAAGCGTGCGTGACGCGAGCACTTTCACGCTATCGACGGTGGCGCCCTGGCTTTTGTGCACCGTCGTTGCATAGCCGTGATCGACATTGGCGTAAAAGCGCTGCTCGACCACGACCTCACGGCGATCGTCACCCTCACCGATTGCCGCCACAATGCGGCCGGCTGATGCGTCAATGATTTTGGCCAGCATGCCGTTCTTGACGCCGAGCGACCCTTCATTCTTGAGGAACACGATCTGGTCGCCGGCGGCAAAGTTGCGGCTTCCATCCTCGGTGCGAAAAGCAAAGCCTTCACCGACGATACCGCGTTCGACGAGTTTTTCTCGCGCGCGCTCGTTGAGCAGGCGCACATCGGCACGGCGATGCGCCAGGATGAGAGCGGTCCTCGTCGGATCGTAATCGCGGTCCCAGTCGCTGATCAGAGAGGCGATGGCCTCATCGCGGCTCCATTGCGTCCTGACCATGCCGGCATCGTCATAGGCAGCAAGTGCAGCACCGATCTGGCCACCGGCAAGATCGGTCGATGCCTGCCGCATCCATGCCTCGCGCTGGCGGTAGATGAGCCCGAGTTCAGCATAGCCGATACGATCTGCGATCGCCCGAAACGCCGCACCCGCCTCGATCGGCTGCAGCTGATCGGGATCACCGACGAGGACAAGCTTGGCGCCAGCCTTTGTGACGGCTTCGACAAAGAGCGCCATCTGCCGCGATGACACCATGCCGGCTTCATCGAGAACGAAGATGGTTTTCTCATCAAGCTGGTCCCGATCTTGTCGCCAGCGCAACTCCCATGACGACAACGTCCGTGACGCAATGCCCGCTTCCTTCTCCAGTCCTTCAGCGGCCTTGCCCGCCAACGCGCCACCGACAACACGATAGCCGGCAGATTCCCATGCCTCGCGTGCGGCTTTCATCATGGTGGTCTTGCCGGCGCCGGCACGCCCGACGATGGCCGCAATCCTGCTAGCCCCGGCAACATGCTTGATCGCCGCACGCTGCTCGGTCGACAGTCGCTCATGGCGCGCGAAGGTGTTTTCCAGAACAGTGTTATGAACGCCATGCGAGGAGCGGCGGGAAAGCCAGATCGCCCGCGACGCCATGCCGGCCTCGATCCGGATCAGTTCCTGCGTTGTCAGCTTTGCGGGCTCGCGTCTGCCGGTCGCCAGCGAGACCTGTTCGCGCTCCAGCCGCAGGATGTCGGGGCTCTGCAATATCCGCGACAGCAGGTTCTGGAAGAGCCCCGCATCATCGACATAGCGATGCAGCACTTTCGCGATATCGCGCTCATTGAAGACGCTCTTCTCGCGGCTGATAAGATCCAGCACCAGTTCCGGATTGAGCTGGATACGCCGGGCATTCTCGGCGCGTCGCGCTTCGAAGAGTTCGATCCGCTCCAGTTCTATCGCCGCGCCTGCCGCCTGTGCCTTGCGATCCATAGCTGCTGCGCCGACACCGAGATGGATGGTCGGCACCAGATCGATACCCTGCTTTTCGTAGGAGCGACCATCGACGCGCAAATCAATCCCATTGAACGCCAGATGGTGATTGAGCCGCTCGAACCAGGCATCGCGAACAGCATTGAACTCATCCACGCCGCCGGCCCAAAGCTCGTAGACGATCTTCCCCGCCTTCGTTCTGACAGGCTGACCATCCTCACCAGCCACCGCGATCTTCTTTGGGCCAAATCCGTCTTCGGTCAGCGGGCGTAGCGTCATCATCAGATGCACATGCGGGTTGCCGGGATTATCGTGAAAGACCCAGTCAGCCACCATGCCGCGCGACAGGATTTCTCTTTCAACGAACTCGCGAACGAGCGCGATATTCTGCTCGGGCGTCAGTTCGAGCGGCAGGGCAATGGTCAGGTCCTTGGCAAGCTGAGCATCGGCGCGTTTCTCGAACGCCTCGATCCTGTTCCAGAAATCTTGCGACGCTTCCGCCACCGAACGATCGGCAATCATCTGCCGAAGCCAGTCCGGTGCATCTTCAGGAGCCATGAACTCCTCGTGCAGCAGGCCGATCTTGCGTGTGTAATCGACCGTCCTCGCCTCACGCTCGAACTCCATCTTCGCGCAATGCCGGTAGGCCGCCGACAGCACTGCACTGCGGCCGTCACCCCGGCTGATGATGCTGGCTGAAAAATGCGCGATAGCCACCGGCGGCAGGCTCCTTCTTGCCGTTGACACGACCTGTCCGGAAGGAACGCCACCGCCCGGCATCCGGGCCGGTCAGCAACGCGTCGCGTCAGCGACGTATAATTGCGCCCTTGGAGGCATTCCTTCGGAACGCCGGGATCATCTCAGGAAGTGTCGGCTCCGCCGACCCGGCATTTTTACCGGGTCGCGCAAAACGCAATCCCGGGCGAGTCTTGGGCCCTGCCAAATGGCAGTCAGCCAAAGAGGAGCAATCGGAATGAAAAAGCCATCGTCACGCATCAGGGCGGAAATCGCCAAACTCCAGGAGCAGTTGAAAGTCGCCGAAACGCGCGAGGCCGAACGCATCGGCCGGATGGCGCTGAAGGCAGGGCTTGGCGAGATCGAGATCGACGACAGCGATCTCGTTGCAGCGCTCGAGGAGATTGCGGGCAGGTTTCGTAAGGCAAGCGGGCGCAGCAAATCTGCGGCCACGCAGGTCACATCTGGCCCGGCTGCGGGGCAGGCTGACCCAGCTTGAAAGGAGGAAACAGATGGAAACGAGTGAAGCAAGAAAGAAGGACACGCGCGAGAAGATCGCGCTCGGTGGCCTGATCGCCAAGGCAGGACTGCGCTATGAAAAGCGCGCCCTCCTGCTCGGACTTTTGATCGACGCCAGGCAACGCATCAAGGGTGATGAGACTGAGCGTGCCCGTCTTACCGGCATTGGGGAGAAGGCGTTTGGCCGTGAACCCGACTAGGGCAGCATTGCTCATCACACCCATCGTGCTGATGAGCGGCGTGGTGTTTCTCCTCACCGGCATCGAACATTGGATCGCGGGTTTCGGCACAACGCAGGATGCGCGTCTTGCCCTTGGGCGAATGGGGCTTGCCCTGCCCTATGTCGCGGCGGCGACAACCGGCATCGTCTTTCTCTTTGCGGCAAAGGGCGCGACCACCATCCGCTATGCGGGGGCAGGCGTGACGATCGGAACAATTGGCGTCATGGCTATCGCCATGATCGGGGAAATCGTGCGGCTCGCACCGTTCGTCAGCGCGCTTCCCGCAGGCGACAGCGTCATCGCCTATCTCGATCCAGCGACCGCTGTCGGCGGCATGATCTCGATGGTCGCTGGAATGTTCGCACTACGTGTAGCGCTGCGTGGCAACGCAGCCTTTGCGGCTATCGCCCCACGGCGTCTTCGCGGCAAGCGCGCCATCCATGGGGAAGCTGAATGGATGGCCATAAACGACGCGAAACGGTTGTTCCCTGCCACTGGCGGCATCGTCGTCGGTGAAGCTTATCGTGTCGACAAGGATGTGGTTGCAGATCGTGGTTTTCGCGCCGATAACCCCGAAACATGGGGCGCTGGTGGCAAATCGCCCCTGCTCTGCTTTGACACATCCTTCGGCTCAACGCACGGTCTGGTCTTCGCGGGTTCTGGCGGCTTCAAGACGACCAGCGTCACCATCCCCACAGCGCTAAAATGGGGCGGAGGCCTCATTGCTCTGGATCCGTCGAACGAGGTTGCGCCAATGGTCATCGCACATCGGCGCGGTGCTGGCCGCGATGTCTTCGTGCTCGATCCAAAGCGCCCAACCATTGGCTTCAATGTCCTCGATTGGATCGGCCGTTTCGGCAGCACGAAAGAAGAAGACGTGGTTGCTGTCGCCAGTTGGGTGGTGACCGATACCGGACGCCCGACCTCGATCCGTGACGACTTCTTCCGCGCTTCGGCGTTGCAGCTCATCACCGCGCTAATTGCGGACGTTTGTCTGTCAGGACATACGGAAAAAGAAGACCAGCATTTGCGGCAAATGCGAGCGAACCTTTCCGAGCCTGAGCCCAAGCTGCGCGAACGGCTGCAGAAAATTTATGACAATTCTGAATCCGACTTCGTCAAGGAAAACGTCGCGCCCTTCATCGCCATGACGCCCGAAACATTTTCCGGCGTCTATGCCAATGCGGTCAAGGAGACCCATTGGCTGAGCTATCCGAACTATGCCACGCTCGTGTCGGGATCGAGTTTTTCCACCGACGCTATCGCCGAGGGCAAGACCGACATTTTCGTCAATCTCGATCTCAAGACGCTGGAGACGCATCCGGGTCTGGCGCGCACGATCATCGGCGCCCTGCTGAACGCGATCTACAACCGGAATGGAGAAATGAACGGGCGGGCGCTGTTCCTTCTCGATGAGGTGGCGCGGCTCGGCTATCTGCGAATACTTGAGACCGCGCGCGACGCCGGTCGCAAATATGGCATCAGCCTGGTGCTGCTGTTCCAGTCGATCGGCCAGATGCGCGAAACCTATGGCGGGCGCGACGCGACCAGCAAATGGTTTGAAAGCGCGTCCTGGGTATCGTTCGCGGCGATCAACGATCCAGAAACGGCCGACTATATCTCCCGCCGCTGTGGCAACACGACCGTCGAGGTCGATCAACTCAGCCGGTCATCGCAGATGTCGGGATCGTCGCGTACGCGATCCAAGCAACTGGCATCGCGCCCGCTGGTCCTTCCCGACGAGGTGCTGCGCATGCGCAGTGACGAACAGATCGTTTTCACGGCCGGCAATGCGCCGCTGCGGTGCGGACGCGCTATCTGGTTCCGACGCGCCGACATGAAATCGGTCGTCGGCGATAACAGATTCCACCGGAAGGAGGGACAGACATGAGGCTCGGCGCTCTAGCACCATCCCTTGACGTCCTCGTACAGCCGAGTTGCGCCATATGCTGACCAGCGAAGGATTCGGATGCCCCGAACCGCAGTTCCGCATCCGAAAGAAAGAAATGCGACAGACAGCTAACGCCGCCTGTCGCTTTGGTGCGTCAGTGTGCACGCTCTTCAGTAAGGACGGTTGGGACCACCCCGATCAGCTTGACGGAAAGGCCGCTTACGCGGCTTCCAAAGACGTTGGGACCGTTGAGCATCTCGAACTCCGGCGACAGAACCGGATAGCGGATCACCAACATCGCCGCAAAATCTTCGATCGGATAGCTTGGCGATACTGTCTCTCCAGCTGCATCGGTGCCGATGATCAGCAAGTTTCCCGCGAGCGGGCTACCGTAGCCTTTCAGCTCGGTGAAACAGGGCAGCTCGTCGGTGAGGCCATTGTCGTCAACGACGATGCAATGGTTTCGGTCGATGCGAACCATGTCGATCAGATCGCAACCAATATGGCGGCGGATTTCGGCAAGGATGTTGCGAGGATCGATCGTGACGATCCGCATTATCCGACGCTCGACTTCCACGAGATAGGCAGTGATGAATTTTGTCATGCTGGTCTCCTTTCATTGCGATGACGGAGACCGACCCGGGCAAGTCGAGCATCGGGTCAAGGACCGCTCCTGCGGCCGCGAAGCGGCGAGTGGGGGAGCCGGGTTTGTTGCCGGACGCTTGAGCGGCCGACAGCAAAATCGGGGGGACCGCTCGTCCTTGAGGCGAGGGGCGCGGCCCGTATTGTTGGCCGGCAGAGTGAGTGCAACCACGGCCCCACCAGGGGCCGTGTCCGTTTCCGGCGACCAGCCGGCTCACCCCCCTCGGGCAACATCGACCCCCGCTGTACCACGTCACCGACTCCACGCCTCGCTGCGAGATGGGGTAATCGGTTGTCAGTGACCTGAGCCCCAAGTCCCCTCCGGTTTTACGGAGAGTCCTTGGGTTGATGTTTGGCCCTAAGCGGCCTGTTTTTCCAGTGCCAGATTGCTGGCAAATTCGCTGGGCGTGAGATTGCCCAACGAG
>NZ_FYAW01000032.1:0-44033 GCF_900185735.1 Stappia sp. P2PMeth1
CGGGACGTCTGTGTACCTGAGGAAGCGCCACGTCGACCGAACATCGTTACCTGCTCTCAATCGTCTCGAAGAAGGGGCCGTCTCGAAGAAGGGCCGCGATGCCGGTCACCCGGCTGCCTTGCCCTTCTTCAGGAAACGGGACACCAGCGATCCGAGCGCCAGCCCCTTTGGCCGCGGCACCTCGCCGCGACCGGTCACCACCTGGGAAATCTGGTTGAAGATCTCCGCGGTGGCGTGCTTCTCGTCCTGCTCGCCGATCATCTGGCCGTTGTTGGCGGCCGTGCCGAACAGCAGCGGATCGAAGGGAACCACCGCGACCGCCGACAATTCCAGCGCATCGGCGAACTCCGCCGCCTTGATCTCCGGCCGCTTGGGCACGTTGACCCGGTTCAGCACCAGGCGCGGCGGCGCATCGTTGGGACGCAGTTGCCGCAAGGTGTCGATCATGTTCTTGGCGTTGCGCAGGTTGGCGAGATCCGGCTCGGCGACGATCACCACCTCGTCGACGGCGGCGAGCACCCGGCGCACCCAGCCGCACCAGACATGCGGCAGGTCGAGGATCACCGCCGGCGCCCCCTGCTTCATCACGTCGAGCAAGCCGTCGAAGCTGGTCTCGCCATGGTCATAGGTGCGGTCCAGCGAGGCCGGCGCGGCGAGCAGGCTGAGGCGCTCGGCGCATTTCGACAGCAGCCGGTCGAGCATGGTCTCGTCGAGACGCTCGGGCGAGGAAACCGCCTCGAAGACGCCCTGCAGCGGGTCCTGGTTGAAGTCGAGGCCGGCGGTGCCGAAGGCCAGGTCCAGATCGGCCAGCACCACGTCGCTCTCGTAGACCCGGGCGATCGACCAGGCGACATTGTGCGCCACGGTGGATGAGCCGACGCCGCCCTTGGCGCCGACAAAGGCGATGGTGCGTCCCAGCGGCTCGGCATCCGGATTGACATAGAGCTCGCCGATCGCCCCGATGAGCTGAAACAGGTTGATCGGCGCGACGAGGTAGTCGCTGATGCCGCGATGGATCAGGTCCCGGTAGAGCTTCACGTCGTTGACGTGGCCGATGATCATCACCTTGGTGCCGGCGTCGCAGACTTCCGCCAGTTGCTCCAGCCCCTGGATCAGCTTCGAGGCTTCCGTGCGGGTTTCCAGCAGAATCAGGTTGGGCGTCGGCGCCGAACCATAGAAATCGATTGCCGCCGCCAGGCCGCCCTTGTGCACCTTCACATGCGCCTTGGCCATGCGCCGGTCCTTGGCCGCGCTCTCGATCACCCGGGCGATGTCGTCGCTCTCGCAGAAGGCCTGGATGGCGACCCGCGGCACGGCCTTGATGTCGATCGTGTCGGCATGCGCGTCGGCGGCGGGACCGGTGCCCATTTCCGGCTCATGCGGATACCCGTCCTCGTCCAGCGGAGTGTCGTATGCGAGGGTGTTCATCCGTCCAGCTCCTCCGGATCAGTTCGCCGCGTCCGAGACGCGCGAGCCGTCGCCTTCCTTGTAGTCGGCGGCGGTCTGCTCGCCGGCCCGATACTTGCCGTAGACCGTGCCGCGACGGATCTGGTCGGCCGGCGTCGAGGCGCGCGGATAGAGCAGGTCCGTCGGGTTGTCGACCATGGCGGCGAGGTTCGCCTGCGTGGCGCAGCCGAAATTGTAATATTGCGTGTTGTTGAGATGCGGGTTGTGACGCATCCCGTCGCCGCCGCCGGTGATGTTGTCCGGCCACTGGCCGCAGGGGCCGGTCCTGGCCTGCAGACCGGAATAGGCCAGCCGCACCGGCGCCGAGACCTGCGGGTCCTGCACCGGATAGCTGCGGGTGGCGATGCGCTTCGGCGAGGCGCCTCCCTGCACCAGCGACTTGCGGATCTCCGGCAGCACCGCATGCACCGCCGCCTCGTTGCCGGCACCGGAGGGTACGATGATCTCCATCGCGCCGCCGCCGCGCGACTGCGCCTCGGCGGCAAAGCTGGAAACCACCGCCGAGAGCTGCGGAGACAGGCGGCGCATGTCGCTGCCGACCGGCAGATCCAGCGTCTTCACCCCTTCCGACACCACGATCGGATGGCGCAGGCGGTAGTCGTTGGTGGCCAGCGCCTCCACCGTCGGCTGCTGGGTCTGGCAGGCGGCCGCCATCAGCGCGGCGAGAACCGCCAGAGCCGGCGTGACGGCCCGGACCCGCTGTGCGGACGCGACTGGGCGCTTTTCGGATGCAGGAAGCATGGGACCGGTCCTCATTCGTAGATAAAGCCGACCTGACCGTGATAGGCGCCCTGGCCGGGATCGCCGGACACCCGGTACATGCGGTTGAGACGGTTCAGGAAGATGGTTCCGCCGTCGGTGGCCGGCGCAAGGTTGCGGGTCGGCTCGACCAGCTCCGAGCGAGCCGTCGGCCTGACGGTATAGGGGGTGACGAAGACGGCGAGCTCGGTCTCCTGGCGCAGGAAGTCGCGGCTCTTGAACAGGGCTCCGAGGATCGGCACCTGCATCAGGCCCGGCACACCGTTGAGATCCTGCTTGTAGGATTCCTTCAGCAGGCCGGCCATCACCAGCGTGCCGCCGGAGGGCAGTTCGACGGTGGATTCGGCCCGGCGCACCTTCAGCGCGGGAATGACCAGCGCGCCGATCGACACCGCCCCTTCCTGGGTGATCTCGCTGACCTCGGTCTTGATGCGCAGCGAGATGCGTCCCTCGCTGAGGACGACCGGCGTGAAATCAAGGCCGACGCCGAACTTCTTGAACTGCACGGTGATCTTGTTGTTGTCCTCGGCGATGGGAATCGGGAACTCGCCGCCGGCCAGGAAACTGGCATTCTCGCCCGAGATCGCCGTCAGCGTCGGCTCGGCAAGCGTGCGGATCACCCCGTCGCGCTGCAGGGCCTGCAACTGGGCGTTCAGCCGGGAGCCGCCGGCCAGGAACCCGCCGCCGGCGCTGCCGCGGCCGACGATGTTTGAGTTGACGGAGAAGTCCGGGTTGTTGTTGAAGCTGGCGCTGTAGTTGCCGATGCCGATGGTGCCGGACAGGTTGACGCCGAGCTGCTTGATGATCGAGCGCTCGACCTCGGCAACCGTCACCTTGAGGTGGACCTGGTCCTTGCCGCTCACCGAGACCATGTTGAGCACCGGCAGCGCCTTGCCCTCGACCTTGGCGAAGCGGTCGGCGAGATCGGCGGCCCGCTGGGCGTCGGCGGTGCTGGAGGCCGTACCGCTGAGGACGATGTTGCCGTTGACCGACTCGGCCGTGATGTCGGCTCCGGGAATGGAGCGGCGGATCATCATGTTGAGGTCGGTGGTGTCCTGCTCCACCGCCAGATCGAAGCTGGCGATCTGGTTGCCGCCGCGCCCGAACAGGAACAGGCTCGCCTGCCCGGCCTTGTTGCCGAGGATGAAGACCCGGCGCGACGAGCGCACCACCGCATCGGCGATCTCCGGGTTGGAGACGATGACGTCGCTGACTTCCTCGCCGAGGTTGATCACTACGGAGCGGCCGAGGCCGACCTTGAGCATCCGCCCGGCGACCCGCTCTCCGGCCTGGATCGTGACCGACTTGGGATAGCCGTCGGCGCGGGCCGCATCCATCCCGGCAAGGCCGGTGAGGACGAGGCAGATCGCCGTGCCGATCCGGAAGAAACGTTGAGCCAACATCCGAGTACTCCTTGCCGTCATCACCGCGTCCCGATCCCGTTCACCGCTGGGTCTGGACCTGGCTGGCAACGCCGAACTTCACAAAATTCACTCCGCCGCCGACGAGGCCAGGGTCGGCATCGTCCGCGGAATCCTGGGCCGAGCGCAGCACCAGGGCGATGGTTCCAAGCTGCGAGGCCTGGGCGACGACTTCGGCCTGGGCCGGCTCGAGTTCCAGCGTGGCGGTCTGTCCGGGAGGCAGCGCCTTGTCGTCCCGCTCGCCGGCCGTCGTCGTGTCGATGGCCAGAACGCGGACGTTCTGAAGGATGGTCTCGCTGGTGAAGGAATTGCCCGACCGGCTCGCCGACTGGCGCGTCAGGATCACGTCGACCTTGTCGCCCGGCAGGATGAAGCCGCCGGCCGCCGTCTGCGCCTCGACCGAGACCGCGATGGCGCGCTTGCCCTTGGGCAGGATGGTGGACATGAAGCCGCGGTCGCTGGCGATCAGGCGCTCCTCGCGGACCGGCTCGCCCTGATAGACCGGAGCCTTGGCGATGCGGCCGGACAGCTCGTCGATGGCGTCGGGGCGCTGCGAGCGCAGGAGCGCCGTGGACGGGGCGAGATCGCGCGGCCAACTGGTCCAGGCGAGATCGCGGGCCGAGAGTTGCTCGCCAAGACCAATGTCTTTGGCGGCGGTCAGGACGTCGTCCTTCTCCACCGTCTCGGTGACCATCACCGGGGCCGCCGGCGGCTCGGGATTGTTGGTCATCACCATCCGCGCCACCAAAACGCCGGCGGCGAGTGAAATGCCCAGAATGGCGAAACGTGCGATCTTCATTGCCAGCACCCGCAGGGATCGAACCGGACCGGACGCTTTCGCGCCTTCGGTCATCGTGCGACTACTGTTGCAGGCAAATGGTCAAGACATGGTTAATCAGACGTGAGCAATGTTGCTGAACATATGCTTAAGCTTTCGCAAATTGACAGCAGCACTTTTCTCTGTTGAGGATTTGTTAATCTTTGGCGCCGCCGAAGTCTCCGCTACGCCAGGAGGCGGAACCACGCGGACTGCGGATAGACCTGCAGGGCGGCGATGGACAGCGTCACACCATAGGGAATGCCGCGCGTATGATCGTGCAGGCGCAAGAGCCACTGGGTGCGCCCGGCGATGCCGGGCAGCAGAACGATGCTGCGGAAGCTGACGATGAGCAGCGTCAGACCCGCGCCATAGATGCCGGCGAGCACCAGGAACATCAGGAGGTCCTGCGACATTCCGAACCAGAGCGCCACGGCGGTGACGAGCTTGGCGTCGCCGCCCCCCATCCAACCGAAGCCGAAGAACACGAGGCAGGCGGCCAGCGCGAGGCCCGCAGCCAGCAGATGCCAGCCGATCTCCACGGGGCCGATCCCGGCGAAGGGGGCGATGATTGCAAATCCGCCGATCAGCAGCAGCGACACCCGGTTGGGAATCTTCATCGTGAACAGGTCGGACACGCCGGCATAGGCCACCAGGCAGGGAAACAGCACCAGGATTGCCGCCTCGAACATTCGACCACTCCCTCAACGGCGGGACCCGCCGGCTGCTGCATCATGCGCTGCGACACTTAAGGTCCGGTTGACGGCAGCCGGCAGTGGCGACAGCGCGTTGGCCGATCCGAACTGCGTCCGAGACCGGACCGAAACGAAAACGGGCGGCCAAGGCCGCCCGCATCATCGGTGGCTTCCCGCGGCCCCGGATCTCGATACCGGGGCCGTGGAGCCAGTCAGCCGATCTTACTTGTTGGACGCGGCGGTCAGCTCGGTCGACACGCGGGTGAACATCGCGGTGATCGAGTCGCCGGCAGCCGTCACGGCGGTGATGATGGCCACGCCGATCAGGCCGGCGATCAGGCCGTATTCGATGGCGGTCGCGCCGGATTCATCCTTGGCGAAACGGGCAAGAAACTTCTGCATGGTTGGCTCCTACACTTCACTTGTTGTCTGCACCACCTCGTCGACCTTGTTGTTATTTCGGTCGCTCGAAGATGTTGCCACTATAGGAACCACACCTTGCCACAAGGTTAAATTCGTCGAGGACAAGCAACAAGATGTGCGAGAGCAGTTCTATAGTTAATGCCATGAAAACATAATAGTCAGCATTTTAACCAAACCGCGACGACCGGGCAATTGCCCGCCCCATACGCCGGCGAGCGCGGCCCGCGAATCTTGGGCAAGCGCGCAAGGCAGCCCGCGTTAACGACACTCGCAGAACGCATCCGGCCCGGTCGGGCGTTAGCCCTTCCTTCACCAATTTCCTTCATTCTCGCGAAGGAATTTTCGCTGAGGAGCATGCCCATGTCGCAGTTTCGCGATGCCTTTCTCGCGTCCATCGCAACCGCGATCCTGGCCGCCGCCGTGCCGACGACCGGCGCGAATGCCCAGGACAGCGGCGTTCACGTCATGACGGACCGGGCGAAGGTGTTCCGCATCGACGCGCCGGCCGACACGGTCATAGTCGGCAATCCGGCGATCGCCGACGTCACCATGTATGACCGGCAGACGGTGGTGGTGACGGGCAAGCTCTACGGCACGACCAACCTGGTCATCCTCGACAAGAACGGCGAGCCGATCATCGACGAGGTGATCACGGTCGCCGCCGCCTCCGGCGATATGGTCACCGTCCATCGCAAGGGCGAGCGTTTCAGCTATTCCTGCGCGCCGAACTGCGAGCCGATGCTGCGCGTGGGCGACTCCGACGCCAGCTTCGAAATCCTCAACAAGCAGTCGGGCCAGCGCACCGACATGTCCGAAAAGGCCGCAGGTGTCGGCAACTGACGACATCGGCGCGGCCGACGCCGCTTCCCAACAACGAGTGCCAGAGAAATGCTGAGAGACCGTCTCCTGCCTCGCTTCGCGCGCCTGAGACCGCTGCGCGCGGTGGTACGGGACCGCGAGGGCACGACGGCGATCGAGTTCGCTTTCGTCGCCATCCCGTTCCTGATGCTGCTGTTCGGGGTGATCGAGATCGGCCTCGCCTTCTTCGCCAACCAGGTGCTCAGCAACGCCACCATGGACGCGGCCCGGATGATCAGGACCGGCCAGGCCCATGCCCAAGGCTTCAACGCCGAATCCTTCAAGCAGGCGGTGCTGAGCCGTCTTGCCGGCTTCCCGGTCACCGCCGACCGGCTGACCATCGATGTCGAGCGGATCGACAATTTTGCCTCGTTCTCCCCCAAGCCGCTGATCCAGGACGGCGAGCTCGTGGCGCAAACCGGCTACAACCACGGTGAGGCGGGACAGATCATCGTGGTGCGGACGCTGTATCGCTGGCCGATGCTGTCGGCGATGATGAAGACCGCCTATGGCGATCTCAGCTCCGGCGACCGGCTCCTCGTCGCCACGGCGGTCTTCCGCAACGAACCCTTCCCGTGGACAACGCAGCAGGCGAGCCAGTGACCATGAGCAGCCGGAAGCGCAACGAAAGACGCGACGGGCCATACCGGATCGTCAGAACGATGGCGGCGCGGCTGGCGAGCGGGTTGCTGCGCGACCGGCGCGGCGTCGCCGCGGTGGAGTTCGCCCTGGTGCTGCCCTTCATGCTGGTGCTGTTCCTCGGCGTCACCGAGCTCAACTCCGCCCTCACCCTGGACCGCAAGGTGAGCCAGGCGGCGAGCTCCGTGGCCGATCTGGTCGCCCAGGCCGACAAGCTGACCTCTTCGGAGGTCAACGACCTGCTGCAACTGTCGCGAGCCGTGCTCGATCCCTATCCGGAGGCGCCGCTGAGCATGGTGGTCGCCAGTGTCTGGATCAAGGATGTGAACCAGCCGCGCGTCGTCTGGAGCCGCGCGATGAACACCTCCCAGTGGGGGGCCGGTTCGGCGCCTCCGATCGAATTGCCGCCGGAGCTGACCCAGCAGAAGGACACCTACCTCGTCGTCGCCCACGCGGAATACGAGCATCGTCCGACCTTTGCGGCCGTGCTGAAGGATGTCTTCAACAAAGCCACGATCACGCTCAGCGACACCTATTACCTGCGACCGCGCGTCAGCACGAGCGTCGCCTGCTGCAACTGATCGGCGCCACCAGTCGGCGCTCCGGCGCCGCCGGACCCTAGTCGCGCCCGCCGAGCGGCGTCATCCGCCCGCGTGACGCGGCGCCCGCATCCGGCGGGAAGGCGGCAGCGACCGGCGCATAGTCCCGCGCCTCCACCGGTACGAAGCCGCCGCTCGAGACAGCCGCCGCCACCTCCTTCCCCGTCATCACCGCGACGATCGCACGGCGAATCTCCTGCGGCAGATCGCGCCGCACCACATGCGGCGCACCGGCAATCGGCTCGGACGCCCAGACGACCTCAAGGCCATCCGTCTCGACGGCGCGTCGCCGCAGGTCCCGCAAGGTGCCGCTCGAATAGCCTTCGGCCGCATCACCCTGCAGCGACGACCAGGCGAAGGCGACATCCGCGTCACCGCGAATGAGCGCAAGCACGGCCGCGACCGGATCGGGATGCTCGATCAACGTCGCCTCCTCCCGCCCAAGATCGACACCGACGGCGGCGGCGGCGGCGATCTGCGCCAGCCGGCTGCCCAGCGCTGCGCGCGGGCCGGTGGCGATGCGCCGTCCGGCGATCTCGGCGAGGGACGCAACCCCCTCGCCGGCCCGGGCCAGCACGATCGCATGCCAGCGCGCCTCGCCGTCGGGCAGACGCGGGGCGACCAGCGGTTCCAGGCATCGGCAGTCCCGATCCGCCTCGGCATAGGCCGAGGCCGACAGCGGCGCGTAATCAATCTCCGCCGCCAGGATCGCACGCTGCAAATGGGCGAGATCGCGATAGGCGATCAGCAGCACGGGGATGCGCAGACCCGCCTCCAAGGCCTCCCGGAGCGGCGCGACGCGGCCGAAATCGCCGGCTGCCGGGTCCATGACCACGCCGACGCGCAGCTCCGGCAGGAGGGCAAGGCGCGCCGGATCGAAGACCGGCGCGGCGGCGTCCGGATATGCACCGGATGGGCCGGCATCGGTCGGGCCGGACGTGTCCGTATCATCCAGCCAGGGCAGGAAAGCCGGGCCGTTCACCTGTGGCGGTCCGTTGTCCTGCATGTCCTGCTGGAGGTCCTCCTGGGCGCGCAGCCGCTCGCCCGAGGCGGCGGCGACCAGCACGGCCAGCAGCGCGGCAGCCGCGCGCCTCGACAAGAGGCGGGACAGGCGTGTCGATCCGCCATTTGCCTCTTGCCCCGAACGGGATCGCCGCGCCAGTCTCGTCATTCCTTCAGTTTGTCCGAGGGCCGCAGCGCCCGCAATCCCGTGAGCCGTCATGAGCGCCCGTCCCGACACCGTGGTCTTCGACATCGGCAATGTGCTGATCCGCTGGGACCCCCGCATTCTCTATCGCAGCATTTTTGCCAACGACGCGGAGGCCGACAGGTTCCTCAGCGAGGTGCTGCCGCCGGAATGGAACCTCGAACAGGACCGGGGGCGCAGCTTCGCGGACGGCATCGCCGAAGCCCTGGCGCGGCGCCCCGATCATCGCGAGGAGATCCTCGCCTGGGACAGGCGCTGGCACGAAATGGTGCCGGGAGAGGTGCCGGGCAGCGTCGCGATCCTGAAATCGCTGAAGGCGTCGGGCGTACCTCTTTACGCGATCACCAACTTCTCGTCCGAGAAATTCGCGGAATGCGAAAGCCGCTTTCCCTTTCTGGCGGAGGACTTCATCGACGTGGTCGTGTCCGCGCATGAACGGCTGGTCAAGCCGGATCCGCGCATCTACCACGTGCTGTTCTCGCGCAACGACCTCGCCCCCGCCGACACGGTGTTCATCGACGACAGCCTGGCGAACGTCGAAGCGGCGAAGTCCGTCGGCATGCATGCGATCCATTTCACCGATGCCCCTGCCCTCAAGGCTGCCCTTCAGGATCTCGGCTTCCCGCTATAGAGACGCGACTCAGCCGGCCTCGAAGCCCGCCAGAACATTGACGCAATTGGTGCCGAGCGCATCGACCGCGTAGCCTCCTTCCATGACGAAGACGGTCGGCAGGCCGAGGCCCGCGAGCGCCGCCCCCATGCGGGTGAAGTCGTCATGAACGAGACGGAAACGGGAGATCGGGTCCTTCTCGTAAGCATCGAGGCCAAGCGAGACGACCAGCGTATCGGGCCGGAAGGCGGCAATGCGATCGATCGCGGCGGCAAGCGCCCGCGACCACACCTGCCAGTCGGCGCCCAGCTCCAGCGGATAGTTGGCGGTGAAGCCCGCCCCCGCCCCGCTGCCCGTCTCGGCCGCATGGCCGAGGAAATAGGGATATTCCTCGCGCGGGTCGGCATGGATCGACAGGAAGAGGACGTCGGAGCGGTCGTAGAAGATCGACTGGGTACCGTTGCCGTGGTGGTAGTCGACATCGAGCACGGCAACGCGCTCGGCCCCCGCATCGCGCAGCCACTGGGCGGCGATCGCCGCGTTGTTGAGGAAACAATAGCCGCCGTAATAGTCGGCGGCGGCATGGTGTCCGGGCGGACGGCACAGGGCGAAGGCGGCGCGCTCCCCGCCGGCGACGAGGCGGGCGGCCGTCAACGCCGAGTTGGCACTGGCGCGGGCCGCAACGAACGTGTGCTCGCCGAGCGGCGTGCCGGCATCGAAGGAATAGCGGCCGAGCAGCCCGTCGACGTGGTCCGGCACCGGCTCGATGTTCAACCCACGCACCGGCCAGATGAAGGGGAATGCCTCGCCGCTGCGGCCGAGATCGGTCCAGCGGCTCCAGAAACTCTCCAGAAACGCGAGATAGCCGGCGTCATGGACCCGGGCGAGCGGCTCCATGCCGAAATCCTCCGGCTCCAGCAGTTCGCCGAGGCCGCGGGCCAGCACCGCATCGCGGACCATCTCGGCGCGCGCGGGGATCTCCACCGCCGGCTTCAACATGCCGTCGGAAATCTCCTGCTTGGGATCGTGGGCGAGTTGTCCGGCGGAAAACACGGTCTTCATGACATCTGGTCCTCATGCCCGATCTGGGAAAAACGATACTCGGTTACCTGCCGGTAGAGCTCCCCCGGCCGCAGGACGGCTCCGGCGAAATGCCGGTGGTTGGGACTGTCCGGCCAGCGCTGCGGCTCCAGGCAAAGCCCCGCGCGCGGACCGTACCGGCGCCCGTCCAGCCCCGGACAGGGCACGGCCAGCTTGCCGCCGTCGTAGACTTGCAGGCCGGGCTCGGTCGTCAGCACATCCATGACAAGGCCGCTCCCCTGTCCGACAACGCGCGCGACGGGGCGTGGTTCGCCCATTGGCACGGTGGACAGGCAGAAATTGTGATCATAGGAGACGCACACGCCCTCCGCGTCAATCCGGCGCAGGCGGCGGAAGTCGAACGGCGTTCCGGAAACGGGGCGCACCTCGCCGGTCGGAATCGCCTCGTCGTCGACGGGAAGATAGGCATCGGCCTCGATCCGCAGCAGGTGGCCGCCGATATCGGCAGAGCCGTCGAGATTGAAATAGCTGTGGGTCGCAAGGTTGACCAGGGTCGGCCGGTCGGTCACTGCCTCCAGCACGATACGCAGCCTGTCGCCGGCTCGCGGGAGCTCGTAGCGGGCGGTTGCCTCGACGCGGCCGGGATAGCCGGCCTCGCCATCCTCCGACACGAGCGCCATCACCACATGCGCCGGCCCCGTCTCGCGCAGGGACCAGAGCCGCCGGGAGAAACCGTTCGCTCCGCCATGCAGGTGATTGCGGCCGCGCTCGTTGCGGTCGAGTTGGACCTCCTCGCCATCGAGCAGGAACCGGCCACCGGCAATGCGGTTGGCATGACGGCCAGCGATCACCCCAAAATAGGGGGAATGTGCGAGATAGGAGGCCAAATCGTCAAAGCCGAGCACCACGCTGCGACCGTCGACGCGCAGATCCGTGATGGCCGCACCGATCGTCATGATGGCGGCGGAGAGCTCGCCGCGCGCGATGGCAACACGCTCGACCGGCGTTCCATCGGCAAGCTGGCCGAACTGACTGACGCTCATTTCAGGTGATTCCCGCTGTCTCGCACGGCCCGGCCGCGCGGCACGGGCCGCGACACTATAGCCGCGCGGACACCGAAATCACCGGGGACGGCTACTGTATCAACCGCATCGTGCCGGAGCGGATATCGACCGTGGCAAGACGGCCGAGCACCGACATGCCGATCAGCGGCAGTTCCAGCGCGCCCGCCGGCATCACCAGCGCCTCGACATTGTCGAGGCGGATGCTGCCGAGGCGCAGTTCGCGCAAGGTGACGGGCGCGGCGAGCGCCACGCCGTTGGCGGTGCGCACCTTAACGACGAAAGCCGACTTTGCGGGGCGAATGCCGGACTTTTCCGCCACATCCAGAGGCAGGGCGAGCGTCGTGGCACCGGTGTCGATCAACGAGCGCACCGGACGGCCATTGATATGGGCGCTGACCTCGTAATGACCGCCGCGTCCAGCCTTCAGCACGAGAGTACGCAGACCCGACGGCGGAACAGGTTCGTGCGCCTCTTGGTGCGCGGCCGCGGCAACCGGCGCATCCTTGAAATAGTCGCGCAGCAGATCCGGCGCGAAGACGGCAGCCACCACGACGATGACGGCGATCATCAGATAGCGTGCCACCATTCCCTGTCCCTGTTTCCGTTTTGCCGTTGCGCGCTCGATCCGAACGCTGCCATGGGACGCTTAGCAAGGGATGAAGCCGGCGCCGGCGGATGCAAACGCGGTTTCCGGCACGTTACCGGAAGCTGCCGCTTTGAAACGAACGGCAGGTCTCAGGCGGCAAACGTCTCGCAGGCGAGCGTGTCGGCGAGCTTCGCAATGGCCCCCGCCTCGGGCGAGGAGGACTGCGCCCCGTTCGCCGTGCAGGCCAGGGCGCCGGCGGCAGTGCCTTCCAGCAGGGCGCGGCCGATCTCCGCCCCCCGGTCGAGCGCCGCGGCAAGGGCGCCGACAAAGGCATCGCCAGCGCCGGTCGTGTCGACCACATCGACCTCAGGCGCGGCAACGCGCCAGCGGATCTTGCCCTTCTGGGCGATCAGCCCGCGCGCGCCGAGAGTGACGACAGCGAGCCGATCCTCGCCGGACAGCGCCGCGCAATGGGTCTCCGGCACCGGGCTCTCGCCGGCGCCGAGCGCCGCAGCCAGTTCCGCTGCCTCCACCGAATTGGCGACAACGACATCGACATCCGGCACCAGGCGCGCAAGCTCGGCATCACCGGAGGGCGCGGCGTTCAGCAGCACGCGGGCGCCGCAGAGCCGAGCGCGGCCGATGGCATCGGCGATCGGCCCCGGGCTCAGCTCACGCTGCAGCACCAGCAGGTCGCCCCGCGCCAGTCGGCCGTCGAGCCAATCCGCGACGACCCTCGCATTGACGCCGCTGGCGCACATGATCAGGTTCTCGCCCTTCGCGTCGACGCCGATCATGGCAATGCCGGTGCTGCCGTCGAGATGGCGCACACCGGAAAGGTCGACGCCGGCGCGCTCGAGATTGGCAAGCGCTGCGGCGGCATGGGCATCGCGGCCAACCGCGCCGATCATCCTGACCTTCGCCCCGGCGCGCGCCGCCGCCAGCGCCTGGTTGGCGCCCTTGCCGCCCGGAAACGTCTGGTGATCGGGGCCGACCACCGTTTCGCCGGGCGCGGGAAGACGCGGCAGGGCGACGACGAGATCGAGATTGATGGAGCCGAAGACAGTGATCACGATGCCTGCTCCTGCGGTTTGGCCAAAGGGATCAGATCCAGCCGCCGTCGACGACATAGGTCTGGTTGGTGCAAGCACCGGCGGCATCGGAGCAGAAGAACAGCACGACGCGGGCGACATCCGCCGGCACCAGCTTCCGCTTGAGGCACTGCCGCTCCATGATCTCGCGCTCGCCGGCCTCGTCAAGCCAGAGCGCGATCTGGCGCTCGGTCATGATCCAGCCCGGCGCGATGCAGTTGACCCGGATGTTGTCGGGGCCGAGGTCGCGGGCCAGCGAGCGCGTCAGGCCGACAACAGCGGATTTCGCCGCCGTGTAGCCCGCCATGCCGCCCTGCCCGATCATCCAGGAGATCGAGCCCATGTTGACGATGGCACCGCCGCCGAGCTTGCGCATGTCACCCGCCACGGCCTGGGTGCAGAAGAACTGGTGCTTGAGGTTCACCGCCATGCGGCTGTCCCAATAGTCGGGCGTCACGTCCTCCAGCCGGTGGCGCTCGTCATGGGCGGCGTTGTTGACGAGAATGGAGACGGGGCCGAGCGCCTCGCGCAGGTCGGCGATCGCCGCTCGGGTCGCCTCGATGTCCGTGAGATCGGCGCGGGCGAAGCGGACGCTCGCCCCGGCGCTTTCCAGCTCCGCGACAAGCGCGCGCGAGGGCTCCTCGCTGAGGTCGATGAAGCCGACAGAGGCCCCTTGCGCAGCGAACTGGCGGACGATCTCCGCGCCGATGCCGCCGCCGCCGCCGGTGACCAGCACCGTCCTGCCCTTCAGATCCGGGTAGATCGCCTCGCCTGTCATGTCTCTCCTCCCCGAACGGCCGCTCCGGATCCGGTCCGCGCCGGCTGGTCGGATCATTTAATTCGGAACGAAAAATAATACAACAGGCCCAGCCGACCAAGACGCTATTTGGTACCGTACATGCGGTCGCCGGCATCGCCGAGGCCAGGCATGATATAGCCCTTCTCGTTCAATCGCTCGTCGATGGCGGCGGTGAAGATCGGCACGTCCGGATGGACGGCGTTGAACTTGGCGATGCCCTCGGGCGCTGCCAGCAGGCAGAGGAAGCGGAGCTGGGTGGCGCCGCGCTCCTTGAGCCGCTGGACGGCGGCAATCGCCGAGTTGGCGGTCGCCAGCATCGGGTCGACGACCACCACCAGACGTTCGGCCAGATCCTCCGGCGCCTTGAAATAGTATTCGACCGGCTCCAGCGTCTTGGGATCGCGGTAAAGACCGATATGGGCGACACGGGCGGCCGGCACCAGTTCCAGCATGCCCTCCAGCAGCCCGTTTCCGGCGCGCAGGACCGAGGCGAAGACCAGCTTCTTGCCCTCGATGACCGGCGCCGACATGGTCTGCAGCGGCGTCTCGATCTCCACGGTGGTGATCGGCAGGTCGCGGGTCACCTCATAGGTCAGCAGCACCGAAATTTCCCGCAGCAGGCGGCGGAAGCCCTGGGTCGAGGTGTCCTTCATCCGCATGTGCGTCAGCTTGTGCTGCACCATCGGGTGATCGATTACGGTTGCTCCGCTCATCTCGCGCCTCTCCGCTTGGCCTGTCAGGAGGCGGCCGCCTCCGGAAGCCGCCTCCGGCTCCCTTCCTGTCATAGATCAACCGGCCGCCCAGCGGAACCGTGCGGGCAGGACCTTGGCCCTGCCGTCCACCGACTTCCCCGCTCAGCCGTCGCCGCGCAGTGCCGCATGTTCCGACAGGCGCAGAACCAGCCGGCGCCGCGTATCCTCATCGCAGAAGGCGGCACCGATCGCCGTACGGGTGATCGTCAGCAGCTCGTCCTCCGACCAGCCGAAGGTTTGCGCGCAACTGCGGTATTCGTGGCCGAGCGTGGTGCCGAAGAAGGGCGGATCGTCGGAATTGAGCGTGATGCGGCAGCCGGCGCGGCGCAGCAGGTTGACCGGATGAAAGCGCAGGTTGGAATAGAAGCCGAGCGCGACATTCGATCCCGGACAGACCTCCAGCACGATGCCCTCCGCCGCGATCCGCGCCACCACCGCCCGGTCCTCGATGGCCCGCACGCCGTGGCCGATACGCCGGACACGCAGGAAGTCGAGCGCGGCGGTGACGCTTTCCGGGCCGCAGACCTCGCCCGCATGGGCGGTGAGGCCAAGACCTGCCTCGGCCGCCATGCGGAAGGCGCGGGCGAAATTCGCCGGATGGCCCTGGCGCTCGTCGCCGGCAAGGCCGAAGCCGGTGACCAGCGGATGCGGGGCGGAGATGACCTGCGCCACCACCTGTTCGACCGCGCGGGCCCCGAAATGGCGCACGCCGATGGCGATCATCCGCGCTTCGATGCCGGTGTCGGCACGCGCCTGCTCGATGCCGGCGGCAAGGCCGGCGACATAGTCGCCATAGGCCAGGCCCGCGCCGGCGGCATGATCGGGCGAAATGGTCAGCTCGGCATAGATCGCACCTTCCGCCGCCAGCATGCGCAAGTAAGTGCCGGAAAGCAGCGCATAGTCCTCCGGCGTGCGGAAGACCCGGCTTGCCCGGTCATAGGCCGCGAGGAATTCGGAGAAGTCGTTCCAGAGGTAGCGGCCGCGCTCGTCGAAGAGGCCCTCGACATCCTGCCCGTGGCGCTTTGCCAGGCGCCGCACGAGGTCGGCCGGCGCCGCCCCCTCGATATGCACATGCAGCTCCGCCTTGGGCACCGGCGGTCGCGGGTTGGCCGGTGTCGGCATGACCGTCAGAATCCGCGCATCGGGTTTTCCGGAGCGCGCAGCAGCCAGTTGTCGGGCGACCAGCGGGCGGCACCATCCACCAGATGCAACGCATAGGCATGGCGCGAGCGCGGCGAGCGGTTCGGTGCCGAGCGATGCGGCACCAGCCCGTGCAGCACCACCAGCGTGCCCTTCGGCGCGACCAGCGGCACGTCGCCGGCGAGCGGCGTGTCGTCGAGGCGCTCCATCACCAATGCATCGCCGTCATAGTGGAAGCGCTGGCGCAGCGGCGCCAGATGCCCACCCGGCCCGCCAAGCAGGCCGCCATTGGTCTCGTCCGCGTCTTCCAGCGCGAACCAGAAGCCGGTGCACGACAGCGGCTCGGTGTGCAGGAAGGTGGAATCCTGGTGGCAATTGACCTCGCCGCCAATCTCCGGCGGCTTGAAGATATACATGGACTGGGCGAGCAGCGGCGCGGCAAGGCCGAGGCTCGCTGCGGTGCGGGCAAGCCGGGGATCGCGCGAGAACCGCTCGAACACCGGGTCGAGATCGTGCAGCGCGTGGCCGACCTTGTTGAGCGCCACATGCTTGTCGCGCTGCAGCCGGCCCTGTGCGTCGAACGCCTCCTCCTCGAAGAAGAAACGGATCTTGTCGCCGCTTTCGCGGAAATAGCGGTCGCGGGCGTGGCTCTGGGCACCGGTCTCGAAGACGGAGGCATGCTCGTCCGGATCGAAGGCGTCGATCAGCTCGGCCATGCGGGCCTTCAGCGCATCACATTCCTCCGCCGACTTGTAGCCGGTGAGCACCAGAAAGCCGTCCTGCGCATAGGCTTCCTTCATCTCCGGCGTCAAAACGCCATCCACTGGTGCGGAAAAGGACCGTGCGATCATGCGCGTCTCCATTTCGGGGCATCGGCAATGCCGAGTCGCCCCCGTCAGTCTACCGAGAGGATCGGACGGGCTCCAGTTCGACGGACCCCGCTCCCGATGTCAGAGGAAGGACGTGCCGTGCCGTCCCGGCGCCAACCCCAGATGGGCGGCGATGCTCTCGCCGATGTCGGCGAACGTGTCGCGAACGCCGATCGCCTTCGGCGAACCGCCCTCGATCAGACCTATCACCGGCACCCGCTCGCGGGTGTGGTCGGTGCCGCGCCAGGTCGGATCGCAGCCGTGATCGGCGGTGAGAAGCAGCAGGTCGCCCGGCCGCAGCCGCGCCAGCAACTCCGGCAGCCGGCGATCCAGCGCCTCCAGCGCGGCGGCATAGCCCGGCACGTCGCGCCGGTGGCCGTACAGGCTGTCGAAGTCGATATAATTGGCGAAGATCAGATCTCCCTCGCCGGCCCTGTCCATTGCCTCCAGCGTGCGGTCGAACAGCGCGTCGTTGCCGGCCGCCTTAAGCACTTCCGACACGCCCTGATGGGCGAAGATGTCGGAGATCTTGCCGATGGTCAGTGTCCGGCGACCGGCTTCGAGTGCACGGTCGAGCAGGGTCGGCTCTGGCGGCAGCACCGAATAGTCGCGCCGGTTGGCGGTGCGCTCGAAGCCGGACACGGCATCGCCGACGAAGGGCCGCGCGATCACCCGGCCGATATTGTAGGGATCGACCAGACGGCGGACGGTCTCGCAAAGCCGGTAGAGCCGCTCCAGGCCGAAATGCTGCTCATGCGCGGCGATCTGGAACACCGAGTCGGCGCTGGTGTAGCAGATCGGCTTGCCGGTCCGCACATGCTCCTCGCCGAGGTCGGCGATAATCACCGTGCCGGAGGCATGAGTGTCGCCGAGGATGCCGGGCAGGCCCGCCTCGCGGATGATCGCCTGCGTCAGTTCCGCCGGAAAGGTCGGCACCGTATCCGGGAAATAGCCCCAGTCGAAAGCGACCGGAACGCCGGCGATCTCCCAGTGGCCGGAGGGGGTGTCCTTGCCCCGCGACGTCTCGCTTGCGGTGCCGAAGATGCCGACCGGCTCGACCGATCCGTCCAGACCCGCCGGCACCTTGCCGGTCGCAAGCTGCGCCGCGCGGGCAAGGCCGAGCGCGGTCATGTTGGGCAGGGCAAGCGGACCGGAGCGCAGGCCTTCGCGGTCGCCCTCGCCCCGCATGCAGGCGCTCGCGATGTGGCCGAGCGTATCGGAGCCCTCGTCGCCGAAGCGAGCGGCATCGGGTGCGCCACCGATGCCGAAACTGTCCAAGACGCACAGGATCGCGCGTGCCATGAGGTTTCCCCGTTGTCATTGTCGGGCGGTTGTGTCCCGCCCCGTTGCAGTTCCGAAACTCCGGTTGCCGATCCGGGCCGCCTCAGGCGGGCGGCGCGATCCGCTCCACGACGACGGGCCGATCCTCGACGTCGCGCGGCGCGCCGAGCCGATAGGCGGTGCGCACCGTCTCCGCCGCCCGGCGCGCCGACGCCTCGTCGGCGGCATGGACGATGGCAAGCGGGGCGTCGCTGTCGGCGGAATGGCCGATGCCGGCAAGGTGCACCAGGCCCACCGCCGGGTCGATTACATCGCTGGCCCGGCGGCGCCCGCCGCCGAGTTCGACGACGGCAACGCCGATGGCGCGCGCGTCGACGCCGACGACGGTGCCCGGCTCCTGCGGATAGACCGGCAGTTCCACCGGTGCGGCAGCGAGATAGGCTTCCGCCTTTTCGACGAAGTCCGCCGGGCCGCCAAGGGCCGAAACCATCCGGGCGAAGCGCTCGGCCGCCGCACCGCTGGCAAAAGCCTCCCGCATCTTCTCCGCCCCCTCCTGCGCATCGGCGCAGATCCCGCCAAGGACGAGCGCTTCGGCACCGAGCGCCACCGTGACGTCGAACAGACGGTTGTCGACCGCCCGCCCTGTCAGGAAGTCGACGGCATTGCGCATCTCGACCGCGTTGCCGGCGGCGGAGGCCAGCGGCTCGTTCATATCGGTCAGCAGTGCGCTCGTGCGGCAGCCGGCGCCATTGGCAACGGTCACAAGGCTTTCGGCCAGTGCCCTTGCCTGCTCCCGCGTCGCCATGAAGGCCCCCGTTCCCCATTTCACATCGAGGACGAGGCCCTGCAGGCCGGCGGCGAGTTTCTTCGACAGGATCGAGGCGGTGATGAGGTCGAGGCTTTCGACCGTGCCGGTCACGTCGCGAATGCCGTAGAAGCGCTTGTCGGCCGGCGCGAGATCCGGCGTCTGACCGATTATCGCGCAGCCGACCTCGCGCACCACCTTGCGGAACAGTGCATTGTCGGGCTGCGTCTTGTAACCGGGGATGGCATCGAACTTGTCGAGCGTGCCGCCGGTATGGCCAAGGCCGCGGCCGGAGATCATCGGCACGGCCGCGCCGCAGGCGGCGAGCGCGGGGGCCAGCATCAGGGAGACATTGTCGCCGACACCGCCGGTCGAATGCTTGTCGAGGACCGGCGCGTCGATGTCGGACCAGTCGAGCACCGTGCCGCTGTCGCGCATCGCCAGTGTCAGCGCGACGCGCTCGTCCAGCGACAGTCCGCGGAAGAACACGGCCATGGCAAGCGCCGCCACCTGCCCTTCCGAGACGCTATCGTCGGTCAATCCCTTGACGAAGAAGGCGATCTCTTCGGGGGCGAGCGTGCCGCCGTCGCGCTTCTTGCGGATCAGTTCCTGCGCCAGCATGGGGTCAGTATCCTTTGGCGGTGGTCGGTTCGCGCCCGTCGAGCGCGGCAAGCAGGGCATCGAGCAGGCCGCTCGCGCCGAAACGGAAATGCGGGGCCGAAACCCAGTTCGCCCCCAGGATACGGTCGGCGATCGCCAGATAGGCCGCCGCATCCGCGACGGTGCGAATGCCGCCGGCAGGCTTGAAGCCGATCTCGGGACCGCCCTCGCGCCGCACTTCCTCGATGACCGTCAGCATGATCTCGGCCGCTTCCGGGGTGGCGTTGACCTTCACCTTGCCGGTCGAGGTCTTGATGAAATCGGCGCCGGCGGCAATCGCCAGCAGAGAGGCGGCATGGACGAGCAGCGCATCGCCAATCTCGCCGGTCTCCAGGATCACCTTCAGCAGCCGGTCGCCGCAGGCCTCGCGCACCTTGCGGATCTGCGTCTCGGCGAAGCCACGCCGGCCGGCGAGCAGGGCGCGATAGGGCATGACCAGGTCGATCTCGTCGGCGCCGTCGGCAATCGCCTGGCGGGTCTCGGCGACGACGGCCAGCGTGTCGTCGCCGCCTTGCGGGAAGTTGACGACGGTTGCCACTCGCACACCGGAGCCGGCGAGCAGGGTCGCGGCCTGGGCGACGAAGCGCGGCCAGATGCAGACCGCCGCAACGGGACCATGGGGTGTCACCGCGCGGGCACACAGCGTGTCGATGTCGGCCGTTGTGCAGGTGTCGTCGAGATTGGTCAGATCGACCAGCGGCAGCGCGCGCCGCGCCACCTCGGCGGAGGTCATGTCAGGCATTTCCAAGGTCCTTGACGAAGCGGCGGATCAGCCGCTTCAGCGCGTCGACGGCCATCAGCGCGGTCGACTTGGTTTCTTCATGCGACAGGCCGTGCGCCTGCAGGCCCGCACCATAGTTGGTGATGGTGGAGATCGCGGCAACGCGCAGGCCGAGATAGCGGGCGAGAATTACTTCCGGCACCGTCGACATGCCGACCGCGTCCGCACCCAGGAGTTTCGCCATGCGGATTTCCGCCGGCGTCTCGAAGGAAGGGCCGGAGAACCACATGTAGACGCCTTCGCCCAGCGCAATCTCCTCGTCCTTGGCAAGCGCCCGCAGACGGGCACGGAAGTCGGGATCGTAGGCGGCGCTCATGTCGAGAAAGCGGCGGTCGCTTTCCTCGCCGATCAAGGGGTTGAGGCCGGACCAGTTGATATGGTCGCTGATCAGCATCGGCGTGCCGGGGGCGAACTCCTGACGCAGGGACCCGGCCGCGTTGGTGAGCAGCAGCGTGTCGCAGCCGAGCGCCTTCAGCGTCTCCAAGGGTGTACGCATGACGTCGGCGCCGCCGCCCTCGTAGTAATGGGCGCGGCCGGAGAGCACGACCACCGGCACCTCGCCGAGGCGACCGGCGACCAGTTCGCTGCCATGCGAGGAAACGGAGGAGACCGGAAAGCCCGTGAGCTTGGAATAGGGGATGCGGACGGCGTCCTCGACCTCCTCGGCCAATTGGCCGAGGCCGGAGCCCAGCACCATTGCGACGCGGTAATCGCCCGGTCTTGCGGCGCGGACCGTTTCCGCGCATTCCGGCCCGTAGCCGCTCATATATCCCTCTCCTCGTCCTTGAGAACGAACCGGGCCGGCAACAGTTCCGCCATGGTCAGCGTGCGGCGCAGCCCGGTGTCGTCGCAGATGTGCACCGGCACATCGTCGCCGGCGAATTCGGCAAGTCTCTGGCGGCAGCCGCCGCAGGGGGTGCACAGCGCCGCCTTTGCGGTGACCAGCACTTCGACCACGTCGCCCGGCCGGCCGCCGGCGGCCACCATGGCACCGAGCGCAGTGGTCTCGGCGCACCAGCCTTCGGGAAAGCTGGCGTTTTCCACATTGCAGCCGGCGAAGATCCGACCATCCCGGGTGGCGAGGGCGGCGCCGACGCGAAAACCGGAGTATTTCGCATGCGCATTCTCGCGGGCCGCGCTGGCGGCAGCGAACAACTCGTCGAAACGGCTCATGTCATCCTCCTTGCCGGCACCGCTCAGCTACGTTCCTTGACATAGGCGACGCCGCCGGCGCGAGGGGGAACCGCCTTGCCGATGAAACCGGCCAGCAGCACCACGGTGAGGATGTAGGGAAGCGCCTGGATCGCCTGCACCGGCACCTCGCCGATGCCCGGCACCTGCTGGCCCTGCAGGCGGATCGCCACCGCATCGAGGAAGCCGAAGAGCAGGCAGGCGAACATCACCGGCACCGGCTTCCACTTGGCGAAGATCAGCGCCGCCAGCGCGATGAAACCCTTGCCGGCCGTCATGTTGGCGATGAAGCTCGCCGACTGGCCGATGGAGAGATAGGTGCCGGCGATGCCGCACAGGATGCCGGTACAGATCACCGCGCGGTAGCGCAGCCAGGTGACGGAGATGCCGGCCGTATCGACCGCGCCGGGATTCTCGCCGACCGCGCGCAGGCGCAGGCCGAAGCGGGTGCGATAGAGCACCCACCAGGAGAAGGGGACCGCAAGGAAGGCCACATAGACCAGGATGTTGTGACCCGACACGAGCTCGTAATAGATCAGGCCAATCACCGGCACATCGCGCAGGCTCTCCGCCAGCGGCAAGGTCAGTTCTCCGAAGCGGCCACCTCCGCTCACGGACGGCGTGCGCCCGCCCTGGCCGAACCAGGCCTGGCCGAGCAGCGCCGTCAGGCCGATCGCCAGGAAGTTGATGGCAACGCCGGAGACGATCTGGTTGCCCCGATTGGTGATGCAGGCAAAGCCATGCACCAGCGCCAGCGCCACCGAGATGACGATGCCGGCGGCAAGACCGATCCAGGCGGAGCCGCTGAGCGCTGCTGCCGTCCCGGCGGCGAAGGCCGCCCCCAGCATCTTGCCTTCAAGGCCGATGTCGAAGACGCCGGAGCGCTCGGAATAGAGCCCGGCAAGGGCAGCCAGCAGCAGCGGCGTGGAAAGCCGTGCGGTGCTGTCGAGGACGAAGATCAGGGTTTCGAACATGGCTTCCCCCTCACGCCGCCGGAGCCGGCCGGGCGGCCAGCACACCGAAGATGCGCAGCAGCGCCGGGCGGAACATGTGCTCCAGCGCGCCGGCGAACAGGATCACCAGACCCTGGATGACGACGATCATGTCGCGGGTGATCGCCGGCATCTCGAAGGCAAGTTCCGCCCCGCCCTGATAGAGCATACCGAACAGGATGGCGGCGAAGACGATGCCGACAGGATGCGCGCGGCCCATCAGCGCAACGGCAATGCCGACGAAGCCGTAGCCGGAGACGAACTCGATCAGCAGCCGGTGCTGGGAGCCCATGATCTCGTTGATCGCCATCATGCCGGCAAGACCGCCGGACATCAGCATGGTGACCACGGTGATGCGCAGCGGCGAGATTCCGGCATAGACGGCGGCGACCGGATTGGCGCCGAAGGTGCGGATCTCGTAGCCGAGCCGGGTCCGCCAGACGATCACCCAGACCAGCAGGCAGGCGGCGAGCGCCAGCAGGAACGAGAAGTTCACCGGCGCGGAGCCGAAATTGGTCCCCGGCAACACGTCCTGCAGCAGCGGCAGGCGGCCGCCACTCTCGAACGTGCGGGTCTCCGGCTGCATCGACCCGCGTTTCGACAGAAGGTTGACCAGCAGGTAGACCATCAGCGAGGCGGCGATGAAGTTGAACATGATGGTCGTGATGACGACGTGACTGCCGCGCTTGGCCTGCAGGATCGCCGGGATGAAGGCCCAGGCCGCGCCGAAGGCGGCAGCCCCCGCGACCGCGAATGGCAGCGTCACCCACCAGGGCACATAGCGATCGAGCGCAAGGCACGCCAGGGCGACGCCGAGACCGCCAAGATAGGCCTGCCCCTCGCCGCCGATGTTGAACAGGCCCGCATGGAAGGCAATCGCGACGGCAAGGCCCGTGAAGATGAAATTGGTCGCGTAGAACAGGGTGAAGCCGATGCCCTCGTTCCAGCCGAGCGAGCCCCAGACCAGGACCTTGACCGCCTCGACCGGGTTCTCGCCGATCAAGAGCACCACCAGGCCCGAGACCAGGAAGGCGGCGGCGACATTGAGTGCCGGCATCAGCCCGTAGTCGACCCAGCGCGGAAGCTGTCCCGCCGTCATTCCGCCGCCTCCTGTCCGCTGGCGCCCGCCATCAGCAGGCCCAGCTCGCTTTCCGCCGTCTCCGGCGCGCGCTCGCCGACAACCTTGCCGTCGAACATGACCAGCACCCGGTCGGCCAGCGCGCGGATCTCGTCGAGCTCGACCGAGACCAGCAGGACGCCCTTGCCGGCGTCGCGCAGGGCGACGATACGCTTGTGAATGAACTCGATGGCGCCGATGTCGACACCGCGCGTCGGCTGGCCGACGAGCAGGATGACCGGGTCGCGCTCGATTTCGCGCGCCAGCACGATCTTCTGCTGGTTGCCGCCGGAGAAATTGGCGGTCTTCAGCATGCATTCGGCCGGGCGGATGTCGTATTTCTCGATCTCGGTCTTCGCCGCCTTGCGGATCCGGTCGAAGTCGAGGAAGGGACCGCGCCCATAGGCCGGGTCGCGGTGATAGCCGAGAATGGCGTTCTCACATTCGGGAAAACGGGTCACCAGTCCCATCCGGTGGCGGTCTTCCGGCACATGCGCGAGCCCGAGCCCGCGCATTGCGGCGGGATCCGTGCCGCCTTGCGTCAGATCCACCCGGGTCCCGTCGACCGTGACGGTGCCCGATGTCACCGCGCGGATGCCGGCGATCGCTTCCAGCAGTTCGGACTGGCCGTTGCCGGACACGCCGGCAATGCCGACGATCTCGCCGGCGCGCACCTCCAGCGAGACATTGCGCACCACATCGACGCCGCGCGCG
The DNA here is from genome assembly GCF_900185735.1 of Stappia sp. P2PMeth1. Taxonomy (NCBI): domain Bacteria; kingdom Pseudomonadati; phylum Pseudomonadota; class Alphaproteobacteria; order Hyphomicrobiales; family Stappiaceae; genus Stappia; species Stappia sp. P2PMeth1. Next base: position 24,379 of record NZ_FYAW01000032.1, read on the forward strand.
TCGCGCACCGTCAGATTCTCCACCGTCAGAACCGGACGGCCGGGCTGGGCCGGTCCCTTCTCGACTTCCAGCAGGACGCGGCGGCCGACCATCAGTTCGGCAAGCTCGCCCATCGAGGTCTTCGACGTCTGCCGCGTCGCGACGATCTCGCCGCGCCGCATGACGGAGACCTCGTCGGTCACGGCCATGATCTCGCGCAGCTTGTGGGTGATCAGCAGCACCGTCTTTCCCTCGTCGCGCAGCACGCGGAGAATGCGGAAAAGGTGATCGGCTTCCGCCGGGGTCAACACGCCCGTCGGCTCGTCGAGGATCAGGATGTCGGCGCTGCGGAACAGCGCCTTGAGGATCTCCACCCGCTGCTGCAGGCCGACGGGAAGGTCCTCGATCAGCGCGTCGGGATCGACCTTGAGATCGTAGTCGTCGGCAAGGCGCTTCAGCTCGGCCCTGGCCTTCGACATCCCGCCGGCGAGCAGAGCGCCGCCTTCGGCGCCGAGAATGACGTTCTCAAGCACGGTGAAGTTCTCCACCAGCATGAAGTGCTGGTGGACCATGCCGATGCCCAGCGCGATCGCTGCCTGGCTGGAGGGAATGGAGACCTTCCTGCCGTCGACGCGGATCTCACCGGAATCGGCGTGATAGAAGCCGTAGAGGATCGACATCAGCGTCGACTTGCCGGCACCGTTCTCGCCGACAATGCCGTGGATCGAGCCCTTCTTGACCTTCAGGTGGATGTCCTTGTTGGCGTGGACCTGTCCGAAGCGCTTGTCGACGCCGACGAGTTCGATGGCAAGCTGGTCGCTCACAGCGCACACTCCCCGTCGCTGACCGCGTCGTGCACGGTGATCGTGCCGTCGGCGATCCTGGCGGCCGCCTCGCCGGCCGCCGCCTCCATCTGCGCGGTGACGAGCGCGCGGTTGTTGTCGTCGATCACCCAGTCCATGCCGCCCTCCGCCAGGCCAAGCACCTCGAGGCCGGCGCTCCATGTGCCGGCCTGCGTGTCGGCGAAGTTGCGATAGACGGCAACATCGACGCGCTTGCGGATCGAGGTAAGGATGTGGCCGGGGTGCAGGCCGTTCTGATTGCTGTCGGTGCCGATGCCGAGAACGCCGGCATCGGCCACGGCCTGCAGCACACCGATGCCGGTGCCGCCCGCGGCCTGGATGATGACATCGGCGCCGCGCTTGATCTGGCCACGCGCAAGCTCCGCGCCGCGCGCCGGATCGGCAAAGGCCGCCGGCGTGTCGCCGGTCATGTTGAAGAGAACCCGTATGTCGGGCGAAACGGATGCCGCTCCCTGGCGGTAGCCGCACAGGAACCGGCGAATGATCGGGATGTCCATGCCGCCGACGAAGCCGATGGTCCCGGTTTTCGACGCCATCGCGGCCAGCAGGCCGGCGATATAAGAGCCCTCATGCTCGCGAAAGACGACGGAGCGCACGTTCGGTGCCTCGACCACCATGTCGATGATCGAGAAATTCGTTTGCGGATAGTCCTTGGCCGCCGCCGCGACCGCCGCCGCCTGATTGAAGCCAATGGCAACCACCGGCTCCGCCCCGCGCGCGGCAAAGCCCCGCAGCGCCTGCAGGCTGTCGGCATCGCGAGCAATCTCGAAGTCCCGATAGGGTTCGCCGGTGTCGGCGGCAAACCGCTCGGCGCCACGGAAGGCGGCTTCGTTGAACGAGCCGTCGAACTTGCCGCCGACGGAATAGACGAGCGCCGGCTCACCCGCCGCGGGTGTCGCGGCAAGACCCGCCGCAAGGGCAAGGATCGCAACCGTTTTCAGGATAGGCGTCATCACCGCTGTCCCGCATCGCCAGCCCCGAAATGGGGCGGCATGCGCCGCAGGCCCTGCCCGCGGCGCATGCCTGTCACCTCAGAAGGGGCAGCTTTCGCTCGCCATGTAGTCATGGACGACGATCTTGCCGGAGATGATGTCGGCCTTGGCCTGGTCGACCGCCGCCTTCATGTCGTCGGTGATCAGCGGTTCGTTGTGCTCGTCGAGAGCCCAGTCGACACCGCCCTCGGCCAAGCCGAGCGAATAGATGCCCGAGGTCCAGTTGCCGTCCTTGGCGTCGGTGAAGGCCTTCTCGACAGCAATGTCGACACGCTTCAGCATGGAGGTCAGCACCTTGCCCGGATGCAGGGCGTTCTGGTTGCTGTCGACACCGATACCGAGCTTGCCGGCATCGGCCGTCGCCTGCAGCACGCCGAGGCCTGTGGCACCGGCGGCGTGATAGATCACGTCGGCGCCGCGGTCGATCTGCGACTTGGCAAGCTCGCCACCCTTGGCCGGGTCGTTGAAGGCCGCGCCCGTCGAGCCGGTCATGTTCTCGAAGATCTCGGTATCGGCGTTGGTCTCCTTGACGCCCTGCTTGTAGCCGCAGGCGAACTTGCGGATGAGCTGGATGTCCATGCCGCCAACAAAGCCGACCTTGCCACTTTCCGACGCCATCGCCGCCAGCTTGCCGACGATGTAGGAGCCTTCATGCTCCTTGAAGAGGATCGAGCGGACGTTCGGCAGGTCGACGACCATGTCGACGATGGCGAACTTGGTGTCGGGGAATTCCGCCGCCACCTTTTCCAGCGCGTTGGCATGCAGGAAGCCGATGGCGATCACCGGATTGGCGCCGCGACGGGCGAAATTGCGCAGCGCCTGCTCGCGCTGGCTGTCGTTCTGGATCTCGAAGTCGCGATAGTCGATGCCGGTCTCGGACTTGAACTTCTCCGCGCCGATGAACGCCGCCTCGTTGAAGGACTTGTCGTACTTGCCGCCGAGGTCATAGACGACCGCCGGCTGGATATCCTGAGCCAGCGCCGTACCGGCGAGCAGGACCGCCGCCGCGGCCCCGAGAATCACGCTTTTCATCACCATGACTTACCTCCACCTGTTTCCCGCCGGCCTCATGCCGAGCGGGCTTGTCTGGTTCCTTCCGCGACGGCCAGGGCTCGCCCCAGGTTCTCGTCGACGATCAGGTCCGTGATCAGCCCCGCGCGCAGGGCGGCGCGCGTTGCCTCAAGCTTGCCGAGCCCGCCGGCCAGCGCGACGATACGCGCGCCCCGAACAGCCTCGAAGGGCAGTCCGACGGCCTTGTCGCCCAGCTTTGCGGGCACGAGACGTCCGTCGCGACCGATAAACCGGCCCATCAGGTCGCAGACCGCGCCGGTGGCGATCAGGTCGCGCTGCTCCTCGCGCGAGATCAGGTCGCGGCTGATGAGATGGCCGTCATCCTCGACCGAGCCGATGCCGATGACGAACAGGTCCGAGGCGCGGGCCCGCTGCAGCAGCGCCTGCACGCTGCGCTGGCCGAGGAACGTGTCGCGCTCGGCAACACTCTCGGCGAGATAGGGGACGGGCAGGTAATAGCCCTCGCCGCCGGTGCGCTCGGCCAGTTGCTGGACGACATCGAACGGATTGGCGGAGAGCTTGCGGGTCAGCGAGCCGGAAATCGACACGATGCTGAGATCCGGACGCTGGATGCGCGGCATCATCTCGACTGCGGCCTTGAGGGTGCGGCCCATGCCGACGCCGAGCTGGACGAGCGAGGGATTGCCAAGCAGACTCGCAAGATGCGGGCCTGCAACCTCGGCAATCGCGCGGATGGCCGAGGCGTCGTCGCAGTTGCCGATGTCCGGAGCGACCAGGCAAGAGGACAGGCCATGGGCATCCGCCAGTGCCGCCTCGATCTCCAGGCAGTCGGATGGACGGCCGACGATCTGGAAGCGGACGAGACCGGTCTTCTGGGCGTGGGCGATGAGCCGGTGGACCCTGGCGGTCGAAATGCCGAGGCGCGTGGCGATCTCGCCCTGCGTCGCACCGCCGACGAAGGACATCCACGCGGCGCGGATCGCCATGTCTGTTGTCCAGTCGCCTGCCTGCATGCCCGTTCCCGTCGTCCCCGCCTGCTGGGACGGCCGCCGCGCGGCACCTGCCGCGTCGGAACGAAATGCCGGACCCCTCGCCTGTGGCTGAAAATTTCTTCAGCTCTTGAGATTTCTTTCAATCAGACTGCATGAGCGCCCGACCAAGGTCAAGCACGTTCGCAACAAGCCGCAGCGGAAGACGGCAGTTTCCTCGTTTCCCGGCAAATCCTGCCTGGCCGCCGGCAGGATTTGCCTGGATTTCTTGCAGAATGGCCCTATTTGCCGAAAGGAAGGGCAGTTGTCCGAGTGATGGGCGCTGCGCGCCCCCTGCGTGAGGAACGCCGGAGGGAATCGTTAACCGGCTGAGCGGGATCGAGTTTCGCAAGGCGCACAGATTGCGGCTCGCGAACCAACCCGGCAAAACGGTTTCCCTTGGCGAAAACACCAGGTTTCCGCAGCGTCTGGCACGGCTCTTGCTCATTGCCGGTTATCGCCAGAGCGCCGGAAGGAAGCCGCAGACCTGCGGTCGGGAGAGGGAACGGACGCGAGATAAGGCACGAACGAGGAGCGTCGGACAAGGCAGGAGCCCTTCACCGGTTGAAGGAGTTTCGACCATGTGCGTGCCAGTTCTCTCCCCGAAGGCAGGACAGACCCTGCCTGCCCGCATCGCCGGAACGCGTCACGTGCTCGCCGGCTGGATCGTCTGCGTCATGGCTCTCGCCAATCCGGCGGCCGCTGCCGGCAACGCCTCCGTCTTCGGATACGGCTACGATCCCGAGCGCGAGGTCGACGTCGAACTCGTGCTGGCCGTCGACATTTCCCAGTCGATGGACAAGGAAGAGCAGGAGATCCAGCGGGCCGGTTATGTGGCGGCCCTGACCTCGCCCGAGGTCGTCGACGCGATCCGCTACGGCCCGACCGGGCGCATCGCCATCGCCTATATGGAATGGGGCAGCGCCAGCGACCAGTTCATTGTCGCGGACTGGTCCGTGATCAGCGACCACGCCTCGGCGGCGGCCTTCGCCGCAAAGATCGCCGAAGCCCCCTTGCGGCAAAGCCAGAGAACCTCGATCTCCGCCGCCATCGCTCATTCCGTCGCGATGATGGCAACGAGCGACTATCAGGGCCTGCGCAAGGTCATCGACATTTCCGGCGATGGTCCCAACAACCAGGGCGGCAAGGTCAGTATCTTCCGCGACCAGGCGATCGCCGCCGGCATCACCATCAACGGACTGCCGCTGATGCTGAAGGCGGATCGCGACACCTGGCAGGCCATGCTGAACGTCGACCACTATTATGAGGACTGCGTGATCGGCGGAGCCGGGCATTTCTCCATACCGGTGCGCTCGCGCGAGCAGTTTGCCGATGCGATCCGCATGAAGCTGGTGCTGGAGATCGCGGGGCTGATGCCGGAGCGGCCGCTCGTGCACCGGGCAAGCAGCCGCAAGCCGGTCAATTGCGGGCTCTATGATTGAACAGCTCCGGCCGGGTGACGCCCCCTTGCAAGGAGCGGCTTTCAACCCGGCGCGTAAGCGGGTACATCCTAGTCATCCGAATCTGAAGTTCGTCACAGTTCATGGCATGCTCCGTACGAACTTCAGATTCAAAAGGATGACTAGCAAGTTTATGTTTCTAGTGTGGCTTTCGAATTTGAAATACGCTCTGGGTGTGCTGTCAAAATGAGGCGTATTTCAAATTCACCACACTAGGCTCAGGATCCGTATCCGCTTGTCCGCCACCGCCAGAGACCACGCAGGATCGCCTTGACCGGAACCGCGAGCCCCTTGCCCGACACACGTCCCGCCAAGCCGGCGCTGGCGCTGGTCGCCCATGATGCCCGCAAGGACGAGATGGTCGCCTTTGCCAAGGCGCATGAGGACAAGCTTGGCTCCTTCCGCCTGGTGGCGACCGGGACCACCGGCGGGCGCATTCTCGAGGCCTGTCCGAGCCTGGTGATCGAGCGGCTGAAGAGCGGCCCGCTCGGCGGCGACCAGCAGATCGGCGCGATGATCGCCGAAGGTCGGCTGCAAGGGCTCATCTTCCTCGTCGATCCCTTGTCGCCCATGCCACATGATGTCGACGTCAAGGCGTTGATGCGCCTTGCTCTTGTCTACAACATCCCGATGGCGCTGAACCGGGCAACGGCCGATATCCTGCTGCGCTCGGCGCGCCTTGCCGGCCTTCCGACCACTTCGACCACTCCCGAAATCTTCCCCCAGGCCTGATGACCCTGTCCCCGCCCAGCCTTCGCGGTTTCCGCTTTCCCGTGCTCGTCGCCGATATCGGCGGCACCAATGCCCGTTTCGCGATCGTCACCGACACCCATGCCGCGACGAAGGTCTACGGCTCCGTGCCCACCGCCGATTTCCCCGGCCTTGCCGAGGCGGCGATCGCGACGGTGCTCGACCACACCTCGGTCATGCCGCGTACGGCCGTGCTCGCGGTGGCGGGGCCGGTCACCGGTGACCGCATTCCCATGACCAACGCCGACTGGGTGATCGAGCCGCGCGAGTTGATCCGCCGGCTCGGCCTGGAAAGCGTCGTGGTGCTCAACGACTTCGAGGCGCAGGCACTGGCCCTGCCCGGCCTTGCCGGCGACGACATCCGCCAGATCGGCGGCGGAACGGCACAGGCGAACGGCGCCAAGGTGGTGCTGGGGCCGGGCACCGGCCTCGGCGCGGCGGCCATGATCCATACCGCCGGCACCTGGGTCCCGATCCCCGGCGAAGGCGGCCACATGGAACTCGGTCCCGTCTCCGAGATGGACTATCGGGTCTGGCCGCATATCGAGCGGCAGGAGGGGCGCATCGGTGCCGAGCGCATCATCAGCGGTGCCGGCCTGCTGCGCCTGTCGCGGGCCGTGGCGGCGGAAGCCGCGACCCACCGCGCCTTCGAGCGGCCGCGCGACGTGACCGAGGCGGCCGACGGCGGCGACGAGATCGCCCTGCGCACCATGGACATCTTCGTGCGGGCGCTGGGGCGGGTGGCCGGCGACTTCGCCCTCACCTTCCTGGCTCGCGGCGGCGTCTTCCTCGGCGGCGGCATTCCCGGCCGCATCGACACCTATCTGGCGCATCCCGCCTTCCGCGCCTCCTTCGAGGCGAAGGCTCCGCATTCGGCGCTGCTTGCCTCGATCCCGACCTTCCTGGTGCGCCATAGCAACCCGGCGCTGGAGGGGCTTGCAAGCTTCGCCCGCACCCCGACGCTGTTTGCCGTCGAGCTTGCCGGACGGCACTGGAGCGCCGACGACGCCATGGGCTCCGCCGCGACACCGCAATGAGCGAGGCTGCCGCAACGCGGCCACCGCTTCCCATCGATGCGGTGCTGCCGGATCTGCTTGCCGTGCTGGAAGCGCATACCGCCTGCGTGCTGGTGGCCGAACCCGGCGCCGGCAAGACGACGGTGGTGCCGCTGGCCCTGCTCAATGCGACATGGCGCGGCGACGGGCGCATCATCGTGCTGGAGCCCCGCCGGCTCGCGGCCCGCGCGGCTGCTGCCCGGATGGCGTCGCTGCTTGGCGAGGAGGTCGGCGGACGGGTCGGCCTCAGGGTGCGGCTGGAGACGAAAGTCTCCGCCCGAACGCGCATCGAAGTGGTCACCGAAGGCGTCTTCACCCGAATGATCCTGGAGGACCCCGAGCTTATGGGCATTGCCTGCATCCTCTTCGACGAATTTCACGAGCGCTCGCTCGACGGCGATCTCGGCGTTGCGCTTGCACTCGATGCGCAAGGGGCGCTGCGCGAGGACCTGCGCATCGTGCCGATGTCGGCGACCATCGATGCGGCAGGCGTCGCCAGCCATCTCGGCGGCGCGCCGGTGATCTATTGCGAGGGACGCAGCTTTCCGGTGGAGACCCGCTATCTCGGACGCGATGGCGGTCGCGACATCGCGGCTCAGGTCGCGGGCGCGGTGCGCAAGGCACTGGCGGAGGAGAGTGGCTCGATCCTCGCCTTCCTGCCCGGTCAGGGCGAGATCCGCCGCGCGGCGGAGATGCTCCTGCCGCACCTGCCCGCCGATACCGACCTTGCTCCCCTCTACGGTGCTCTCACCGGCGCGGAACAGAGTGCCGCCATTCGTCCGGCGGCGAGCGGCCGGCGCAAGGTGGTGCTGGCCACCTCAATCGCCCAGACCTCGCTGACCATCGAGGGCGTGCGGGTCGTCATCGACAGCGGCCTTGCCCGCGTGCCGGTCCATGAGCCTGCGACCGGTCTCACCCGGCTTGCGACCGTACGGGCCTCGCGCGCCGCTGCCGACCAGCGGCGCGGCCGCGCCGGGCGCATGGAGCCGGGCATCTGCTACCGGCTGTGGGACGAGGCGCAGACCGCCTCGCTGCCCGCCGACGACAGGCCCGAAATCCTCGAGGCAGACCTCTCCAGCCTGGCGCTCGACCTTGCCGCCTGGGGCGTCAGCGATCCCGCCAGCCTGCGCTTTCCCGACCAGCCGCCGGCGGCCGCCTGGAACGAGGCAGTCGCCCTGTTGCAGCGGCTCGAAGCGCTCGACGGCACGGGGCGGCTGACGGCGGAGGGCGAGCGCATGCGCGCGCTGCCGCTGGCGCCTCGGCTTGCGCATATGCTGGTGCGGGCGGCGGAAACGGGAGAGGGCCGGCTTGCTTGCGAGATCGCGGCCCTGCTCTCCGAACAGGGACTCGGCGGGCGCTCGGCGGATCTTCGCCACCGCCTGATGGATTTTCGCCGCGCCCGCGATCCGCGCAGCACAGCCGCGCGCGGCATGGCCCAGCGCTGGCAATCGCTGATCGACAAGGGGCCGAGCGCGAAGACGACTTCGTTGGCAGCAGGCGACACGGAAGCGGCCGGCAGGCTGCTGGCGCTCGCCTATCCCGACCGGGTGGCGCAGGCGCAGGACGGGCGCGGCGGTTTCCGCATGGCCAATGGCCGGGGCGGGCGCGTCGACGAGGCCGATCCGCTGGCGCGCGAGCCGTTCCTCGTCGTCGCCGACCTGCAGGGCAATGCCGCGCGCGGCCGCATCCTGCTCGGCGCTCCAATCACGCGCGAGGAGATCGAGCAGCTTTTCGCCGGCGAAATCGAGGACGAGGTGCAGGTCGCCTGCGAGGCCTCGGGCTCTGTGCGAGCACGGCGGCTGCGCCGCTATCGCCGGCTGGTGCTGCGCGAAGCTGTCGAGCCCAATCCCGATCCGGATGCCGTCGCCGCGGCTCTCCTTGCCTTCCTCAAGACACGCGGCGCCCGCGCCCTGCCCTGGAGCAAGGCCCAGGCGGCCCTGCGCGCCCGCGTCGTGACTTTGCGGGGGCTATTGCCGGCTGTCGAGGCCGAGGCCTGGCCGGATCTTGGCGACGATGCCTTGAGCGAAACGATGGAGGTTTGGCTCGGCCCCTATCTCGCGGGCCTGCGCAGCGCCTCCGCGCTCGACGCCGAGATGCTGGGCAATGCGCTCGCCGCCCTGCTGCCGCAGCACCGGCTGGGCGAGCTCGACCGCTTGCTGCCGACCCATTTCGCCGCCCCGTCCGGCTCGCATGTCCCGATCGACTACGACCGCGAGGAAGGGCCGACGCTGCCCATCCGGGTGCAGGAGCTTTTCGGCCTCGACCGGCATCCGGCGATTGCGGGAGGCAGCGTGCCGCTGATCCTGGAACTGCTGTCGCCGGCCCACCGGCCGATCCAGATCACCCGCGACCTGCCGGGCTTCTGGCGCGGCTCCTGGGCAGCGGTAAAGGCGGAGATGAAGGGCCGCTACCCCAAGCACCCCTGGCCGGACGACCCGCTTTCCGCCCCGGCGACCAACCGGGCCAAGCCGCGCAAGTAGCACGCGCTCGGCCCGGCAGTCCGTAAAGTAGGCCTCAGTCTTCCTCGGCCATGGCGATCAGGCTGGCATTGCCGCCGGCCGCCGCCGTGTTGATCGAGACGACCTGCTCCAGCGCGAAGCGGCCGAGATAGGCCGGGCCGCCGGCCTTCGGACCGGTGCCGGACAGGCCGGATCCGCCGAAGGGCTGGGTGCCGACCACCGCGCCGATGGTGTTGCGGTTGACATAGACATTGCCGACCGACAACCGGTCGACCACGGCCGCCACCGTCGCGTCGATGCGGCTGTGCACGCCGAGCGTCAGGCCGTAGCCGGTCGCGGCGATGGTCTCCAGCATCTTCGGCAGGTCGGATGCCTTGTAGCGCACCACATGCAGGATCGGGCCGAAAGTCTCCTTGGTCAGTGCATCGGGCCTGTCGAGCTCGACGATATGCGGCGCCACCCAGGTCCCACGCGCCAGCGCCCCGCCGGGCGCCTCGCCCGCATAGAGCAGCTTCTGGGTCCGGCGCATCTCCCCCACATGCGACAGCAGACGGTCGCGGGCATCGAGGTCGATCACCGGGCCGATGTCGGTCGCCGGATCCGCCGGATCGCCGAGCGACAATTCGCTCGCCGCACCCTTCAGCATCTCGAGCTGCTTGTCGGCCACGTCCTCCTGCAAGTAGAGCAGGCGAAGCGCCGAGCAGCGCTGGCCGGCGGAGCGGAAGGCCGACATCATCACGTCGTCGCAGACCTGCTCCGGCAGCGCCGTCGCGTCGACCAGCATGGCGTTGATGCCGCCCGTCTCGGCGATCAGCGGCACGATGGGACCGCGCTTGGCCGCAAGCGTCCGGTTGATCGCCCAGGCCGTTTCGGTCGAGCCGGTGAAGGCGACGCCGGCAACGCGCGGCTCGGCGACCAGCGCCGCGCCCAACTCGCGCCCGCCGGGCGCCAGCAGGAACACATCCTCCGGCACGCCGGCGGCATGGATCAGCTTTGCCGCCTCGAAAGCGATCAGCAGCGTCTGCTCGGCCGGCTTGGCGATCACCGCATTGCCGGCCAGCAGCGCCGCGGTGATCTGTCCGAGGAAGATCGCCAGCGGGAAATTCCACGGCGAGACGCAGACGAAGACGCCGCGCCCGCGCAGGCGGTAGCGGTTTTCCTCGCCGGTCGGTCCGGGCATCAAGGTGCCTTCGCCAAACTGCTTCACCGCCTCGGCGGCGTAGTAGCGGCAGAAGTCGACCGCCTCGCGCACCTCGGCAAGGCCGTCGGGCAGGGTCTTGCCGGCCTCGCGGGCGAGCAGCGCCATCAGCCGCGGCGTCTCCGCCTCCAGCAGGTCGCCAAGCCGGGCGATGGCCGCCGCCCGCTGGTCGACAGGCGTGCGCGACCAGCGCGTAAAGCCCTTGAGGCCCGCGTCGAACATCGCCGAGACGTCGTCGGGCGTCGCCTCGCGCACGGAGCCGACATGGGTCGCGCCATCGATCGGCGACAGGACCGAGCGCTCCTTGCCCTGCACCTTCACGCCAGGACAAAGTGGCCCCGCCCCATCGACCATACGCGGGGCCTTGGCCATCTCCTCGACAAGCCGGGTGCGGTCGCGGGCAAGGCCGAACTCCAGGCCTTTCGAGTTGTTGCGGCTTTCCCCATAGAGCGCGGCTGGCAGCGGGATCTTCGGATTGCGGGCGCGGGTGCCTCCGGCCAGCAGATCGTGCGGGCGGGCAAGCAGCCGCGAGATCGGCACGGAAGCATCACCCACCGCCGAGACGAAGGACGAGTTGGCGCCGTTTTCCAGCAGGCGGCGAACCAGATAGGCCAGCAGATCGCGATGGCCGCCGACGGGCGCATAGATGCGGCAGGGATGCCCGTCGCGCTCGGTCACGGCCTTGTAGAGGCTCTCGCCCATGCCGTGCAGGCGCTGGAACTCGAAGCCGCCCTCGTTGCCGGCCATGGCGATGATCTGCGCGACCGACAGCGCGTTGTGGGTGGCGAATTGCGGATAGATGCGGGCTCGCGCGCCGAGCAGCGCCCCGGCGCAGGCGAGATAGGAGAGGTCCGTTGCCGCCTTGCGGGTGAAGACCGGGAAGTCCTCCAGCCCGCGCTCCTGCGCGCGCTTGATCTCGGTATCCCAGTAGGCGCCCTTGACGAGACGCACCATGAAGCGGCGATCGAGCCTCTCGGCGAGACCGATGATCCAGTTGACGGCGGCGAGCGCCCGCTTCTGGTAGGCCTGGATGGCAAGACCGAAACCGTCCCAGCCGGCAAGCGAGGGATCGGCCGCAACGGCGGCGAAGATGTCGAGCGAGATCTCCAGCCGGTCGGCCTCCTCCGCGTCGACCGTGAAGTTGAGATTGTGGCGCTTGGCCGCCTGGGCGAGCTTGAGCAACTGCGGCACCAGTTCGTCGCGCACGCGCGTGCCCTTGACCGCTTCATAGCGCGGATGCAGCGCCGAGAGCTTGACGGAAATGCCCGGGCGGGCGGGCAGTTCGCCCTTGCCGGCCGCCGCACCGATCGCCTCGATCGCATCCGCATAAGAGCGGAAGTAGCGCTCGGCATCGCCGGCGGTGCGGGCGCCCTCACCCAGCATGTCGTAGGAGTAGCGGTAGCCCTTGGCTTCCTGACCCTTCGCCCGCGACAGGGCGCCCTTGATGGTCTCGCCGAGCACGAACTGGTGGCCGAGAATCCGCATCGCCTGGCGCGTCGCCGCACGCACTGCCGGCATGCCCATGCGCTTCACCAGGGCGGCAAGGATCGTATTGGGCTGCTCGCCCGGATGCAGCAAGCGGGAGGTGACGCCGAGCGCCCAGGAGGAGGCGGAGACCAGCCAGGTGTCGGATGCCCCCCCTTCCGATTCGTCGAAGCGGGCAGCGGCCAGCTTGTCCTCGATCAGCTTGTCGGCGGTCACCGCGTCCGGCACGCGCAGCAGCGCCTCTGCCAGCACCATCAGCGCCAGTCCCTCGCGGGTCGACAATCCGTATTCGCGCAGGAAATCCTCGACGCCGCCGAGGCCGCCAATCGCCGAGCGGATCGACTGGATGTAGCCGGAGGCGATGTCGTCGATCCGCGCCTCCGTCGCCTCGTCGAAGGCGATCTTGCCCAGAAGACCGCGAACGGCGCTGTCGTCGGAGGGCGCGAAGGGAGCGCGGAAAGGAGAAAGATCGGTCTGAGACAGCGCGGCGGGCGCGCGTTCCGGGGCAGAGGTCATGACGACTCCAGATCGAAGGCATACGCTCGCGGCGGATCCTGCGACCCGCCGCTCCACTCCCCGAACAAGCCTCGTTCTTCGGAGATTTTCGTATTATACTGCCGGATATGCCGTGAATTTCGGCAAAGATTGGCAATCATAATGGAATTTTGCCTGTGAAATCCGAAACTGCCGTGCAATCCACGGGACTAGACCGTATCGACCGCCGCATCCTCGAAGTGCTTCAGGTCGACGGCCGCATCACCACGACGGATCTCGCCGCAAGGGTCAACCTCTCCCCGACCGCGACGGCGGAACGGATGAAGCGGCTGCTCCGCGAGGGATATATCCTGCGCTTTTCCGCCGAACTCGATCCGCTCCGCCTCGGCCAGGGGCTGCTGGTGTTTCTCCAGGTCAAGCTCGACCGGACGACGCCGGACGTGTTCGACGCCTTCGCCCGGGCGGTGAAGCGGGTGCCGCAGGTGCTGGAATGCCATATGGTCGCCGGCGGCTTCGACTATCTGGTCAAGGCCCGCGTCTCCGACATGGCGGCCTATCGCAAGCTGCTGGCCGACGCCGTCCTCGATCTTCCCGGTGTGCGCGAGACGCACACCTACGCGGTGATGGAAGAGGTCAAGGACACGCATGTCCTGCCGCTCTAGTCGCGATGCGGACGATCACGGCAGCGGCAACAGCGTCACGAAGCCGTGTGTTGACCGTCATTGCAGGGGCTTGCGACACAATGCGAAACGGGAAGGGGGACTCCACATGACCGACACTCGCCTGCTGCCGCGGCTGATGCGCGGCGCCCTGCTGGCTGCCACGCTCGCCCTGCCGCTGACGGTCGCAACGGGCCGCGCCGCGGAGGCCGTCGACCCGGCCGCCTGGAACGAGGTGCTGGCGCAGGCGAAAGGGCAGACCGTTTACTTCCACGCCTGGGGCGGGGAGCCGCGCATCAACGCCTATATCGCCTGGGCCGGCGAGCAGGTGAAGCAGCGGCACGGCATCACCGTGGAACAGGTGAAGGTGGACGACACCGCCAATGTGGTCGCCCGCATCGTCGCCGAGAAGGCGGCCGGCAAGGACAGCGGCGGCGCTGTCGATCTCGTGTGGATCAACGGCGAGAATTTCGTGTCGCTGAAGCAGTCGGGCCTGCTGATGACGCCGGGCTGGGCAACGAAGCTCCCCAACTGGCCGCTCGTCGATGTGGAGAACAAGCCGGCGGTGGTGACCGATTTCACCGAACCGACGGACGGGCTGGAAAGTCCCTGGGGCATGGCCAAGCTCGTCTTCATGCACGACACGGCGACGCTGCCCGAGCCGCCGAAGACACTCGCCGCCTTCGCCGAGTATGCGAAAGCCAATCCCGGACGCTTCACCTATCCGCAGCCGCCGAACTTCCATGGCTCGACCTTCCTGAAGCAGGTGCTCGCCACCACCATCGCCGACACCGACAAATTGTCCCGCCCCGTCGACCCGGCAACTTTCGAGGCCGATGTCGCCCCGCTCTTCGCCTATCTCGACGACCTGCATCCGAACATGTGGCGGCAGGGTCGATCCTTCCCGCAGAACCAGCCGGCCCTGCGCCAGTTGCTGGCCGACAGCGAGATCGACATCGCCTTCACCTTCAATCCCGCCGGCGCCTCCGCGGCCATCGCCGCCGGCGAACTGCCCGACACCGTGCGCACCTTCGTGCTGGACGGCGGCACCATCGGCAACGCTCATTTCGTCGCCATTCCGTTCAATGCCAGCGCCAAGGCCGGCGCCCTTGTCCTCGCCAACTTCCTGCTGTCGCCCGAAGCCCAGGCGCGCAAGCAGGATCCGGCGATCTGGGGCGATCCGACCGTGCTTGCAGTGGAGCGGCTGGAGACGGCCGAGCGGGAGCGCTTCGCCGCGCTCGATCTCGGCATCGCCACCCTGTCGCCGGAGGAGCTCGGGCCGGTGATCGACGAGCCGCATGCCAGTTGGATGGTCGAACTGGAGCGCGCCTGGACGGCCCGCTACGCCTCGCAGTGACCGCGCGACGCGCAGAGCGGCGGGCGCAGCACATATGCTGAAGCTCGCCCCGGCGCTCACGCTCGCCCTGATGCTGGGGCCGGTTGCGGCCGGGCTCTTCGGAACCCTGCTGCCGGCGGCCGGCTATGTGCCGGCGCTCGGCGGCACCGCGATGTCGCTGGAGCCGCTGCGCCTGCTGCTCGGCCAGCCCGGCATCGGCCAGTCCGCGCTGCTCTCGCTCGGCACCGGCCTTGCCGCGACGCTCGGCGCCTTCGCGGTCGTGGTGCTGTTCACCGCCGCCTTCGAAGGCAGCCGCTTCTTCCGGCTGCTCCGCCGGCTGCTGTCGCCGCTGATGGCGGTGCCGCATGCGGCCGCCGCCTTCGGCCTCGCCTTCCTCATCGCCCCCTCGGGCTTCGTCATGCGACTGCTGTCGCCCTGGGCGACCGGCCTCCAGCGCCCGCCGGACCTGCTGATCGTCGGTGATCCACTGGGGCTGACGATGACGCTCGGGCTGATGGCGAAGGAAATCCCGTTCCTGTTCCTGATGCTCCTTGCCGCCCTGCCGCAGGCCGATCCCCTGCGCAGCCGGAGGGTCGCGGCAAGCCTTGGCTATGCGCCCGTCGCCGGCTGGCTGACCACCGTCTTGCCACGCGTCTATCCGCAGATCCGTCTGCCGGTCTTTGCCGTCCTTGCCTATGCCACCTCCGTCGTCGACGTGGCGCTGATCCTCGGGCCGACCACGCCGCCGCCGCTCGCCGTGCGGCTGACCGGATGGATGAACGATCCCGATCTGTCGCTGCGCTTCATGGCTTCGGCCGGCGCATTGGCACAGCTTGGCCTCAGCCTTTTCGCCATTCTCCTGTGGATCTGCGGCGAGCGGCTTGCCGCGATGCTCGGCCGCCGCTGGATCGAGGGAGGACGGCGCAGTGCGGCGGAACGTCTGACCCCCGCCCTGTCGGGAAGCGCGATGGCGCTGCTGGCCGCCGCGATGCTTGCCGGTCTTGCACTGCTGGCGCTGTGGTCGCTCGCCGGTCCCTGGCGCTTTCCCGATACGCTGCCCCATCACCTGACACTGCGGGCCTGGATGGTGCACGGGCCAGCGGCAGGCGATGCCATCGTCACCACCATCGCCATCGCCCTGCCGGTCATCGCCGTCGCGATCGCGCTCGCCCTTGCCTGCCTGGAGAACGAGACGCGCGACGGGCGGCCGGTTCAGCATCGTTCGCTGCCGCTGCTCTATCTGCCCCTGATCGTGCCGCAGATCGCCTTCCTGTTCGGGCTCCAGATCCTGTTCCTGATGGCCGGGCTGCACGACACACTCCTTGCGGTCGCACTCGGCCACATGGTCTTCGTCCTGCCTTACGTCTTTCTGGCACTGTCCGATCCCTGGCGCGCGGTCGATCCGCGCTACGGCCATATGGCCAGTGCCCTCGGCGCCTCGCCTGCCCGCAGCTTCTGGCGGGTGCGGCTGCCGCTCGCACGCAAGGCGGTGGCGACGGCGGCCGCGCTCGGCTTCGCCGTTTCCGTCGCGCAATACCTGCCGACCCTGTTGATCGGCGGCGGCCGGGTGTCGACGGTGACGACGGAGGCGGTGGCGCTCGCCGCCGGCGGCAACCGGCAACTCATCGGCCTCTATGGCCTGCTGCAGATGCTGCTGCCCTTCGCTGCCTTCCTGCTCGCGGCGGCAATCCCCGGCGTCGCCCATCGCCGACGCGCTGACGGCGAGGCCGCCACATGACCGATGCCCTCGTTTTCGACCAGGTCCGCATCGTGCTTGCCGGGCGCGCGTTGATCGCTCTCGACCGGAAGATCTCGCCCGGCGAGGTGCTGACGGTGATGGGGCCCTCCGGCATCGGCAAATCGACCCTGCTCGCCTATGCGGCCGGTTTCCTCGACCCGGCCTTCAGCGCGCAGGGACGGGTGCTGTCCGGCCCCCTCGACCTCACCCGCCTGCCGCCGCATCGGCGACGCCTCGGGCTGCTGTTCCAGGACCCGCTGCTGTTTCCGCATATGAGCGTCGGCGAGAACATCGCCTTCGCCCTGCCCGCAGATCTGCGCGGCCGCGAGCGGCGACGGGCGGCAGTTGCCGCGGCCCTCGCCGATGTCGACCTCGCCGGCTTCGAGGCCCGCGATCCGGCCACCCTGTCCGGCGGCCAGAAGGCGCGCGTTGCCCTGATGCGGGTGCTGGAGTCGCGGCCAAGGGCGCTCCTGCTCGACGAGCCGTTCTCCCGGCTCGACGCGGCGCTTCGCGACCAGATCCGCAGGCTCGTCTTCGACAAGGCGCGCGCGCGCGGCCTGCCGGTGCTGCTCGTCACCCATGACCGGGCCGACGCGGAGGCCGCCGCCGGTCCGGTGCTGGACTTCGGCAGCCCCTCCGCCGCCGATCAGCCGGCCGCGTCGGCGGCCTCCGACTGCAGCAGGCCGTAGCGCTCGATGCCGATCTGCTCGATCAACTGGAGCTGCGTCTCCAGATAGTCGATATGCGCTTCCTCATCGACCAGAAGATCCTCGAAGAGCAGCTTGGAGACGTAATCCCCCGCGGCCAACGACACCTCTCGCGCCTCCTTGTAGAGCGCGCGGGCGGAATACTCGCCGGCCAGATCCGCTTCCATCACATCTTTCAGCGACTGGCCGATGCGCAGCGGATCGAGGCTCTGCATATTCGGAAAACCGCCGAGAAAGAGGATCCGCGCGATCAGCCGGTCGGCATGCGCCCGTTCCTCCATCGATTCCTCGAGTTCCTTCGCGGCCAGCTTCGCGTAGCCCCACTCGTCGAGCATGCGATGATGCAGCCAGTACTGGTTGACGGCGGTCAATTCGTGCCGCAGAGCCTTGTTGAGATAGTCGATTACCCTGGCATCACCCTTCATCGCTGCTCTTCCCCGCTGTCGACGACGTATCCTTGTCCGCCGGTGCTTCCTCGTGAATGATCGGTATGACGGTGCTGAAACAGCTACCGCAACGCGGGCGCTTGCCAAGCGCGCGAAACACCGCACCCGGCGTCACGACCACGCGGTCGGGCCCAGACTGCAGTTCGCGCGCGGCCTTGCGTAACTCCTTGTCCGTCAGGACATTGCAGGAACAGACGATCACGGCGGGTCCCGACCGGCCTCATCGACCGGCCTTTCTCATAAAGTTGAATTTTCGACACTACATATGGGACAGTCCGGTGCGATGCAAACCCGTTGCGTCGAAAGCTGCTGCGCATGGCTGCCCCTCGGCGAGCCGGCGCCTTCACCGCCGGGTCTCATGTCGCCGCTCTCCTTCAGTGCCCGTATACGCTGCCCGGCACAAGAACCAAGGACAGGCGCAACATGTGCCGCGCTCATCCCTGCAACGTGCACGGCGATCATTCCGCCACGCACGGCTGGCCTTGCAAGGATCGACCAGCCTTCCAGAATTTCGTCTGCCGGCAATGTTCAATATATCGAAAATACTGCAAGAAATGCCCCCAAGCGCCAGCGAAACTCGCAGGAAATTACAATTGAAACTCCATCGCCACCTGAAGTTTACCAAGAGTTAGTCAGATTGAACTATACCCTACCAGGAAACGCGCCCAAAAATCCGCTGCCGGCAATCGGCCTGGCGGATCCCCCCGGGGTCCCGGTCTGGCATTGCCAGCAAGACATGATCGACACCGAGCCTTGCGTCGAAATCCTCGCGCAGGACAAATTCTGTCTTCGCTTAAAACTGATAGAAACAAGAAATTCTTCCGGTAACCACAATTTTACACTTTTACAACAAGCAATAATACTGATGAATTTACGCGGAAGAACTCCGCAAAGAGGAAGACCAACCATGACCCTGCTCTCGCGCCTCAACCTGGTTTCAATCGTCTCGATGGCGGCAGCGCTCACGGTGGTGCTTGCTCTGGGAACTGTTGCAACCGTCATCTACCTGGTCATCGCCGAGCGGATCACCCATGACGCCGTGACTCGCCAGGACGCCAGCCTGCGGATTGCCGCGACGATCGTCGGCCGCGACATGCCCGGCACCTCCGTGACCTGGGGATCGGACGGCAATGTCAGCCGCGTGATCATGGAGAGTATTCCCGACGAAATCTCCGACCACACGATGATCGATACGATCGGGCGCATGACCGGCGAAACGGTCACCGTGTTCAAATGGGATCCGGAGAGCCGCGACTTCTGGCGCAAGACCACCAATGTCATCAAGCCGGATGGAGATCGGGCCGTCGGCACGCCGCTCGGCAAGACCGGCGCGGTCTATCCGGTCGTCACCAAGGGCCAGACGTTCCGGGGCGAGGCGGTGATCCTGGGAACGCCCTATTACACGATCTATGAGCCGATCTATTCGCCGGGCGGCGACATCGCCGGCATCCTCTATGCCGGGGTGCGCAAGTCGACGATCAATGCGCTGATGGACTCGGTCACCCGCCAGATGATGATCGCCTTCCTGCCGATCCTCGTTCTCGCCGTCGGCGGCATGGCCCTGCTGACCCGCCGTCTGCTGAAGCCGATCCCGCAGCTTTCCGAAGTGGCCCATCGCATCGCCGACGACGATCTGGCGGTGGAGGTCCCCTACACGGACCGCAAGGACGAGATCGGCCAGCTCAGCGGCGCCATCAATGTGCTGAAAGCGCGGGCGGTCGAGCGGCAGGGCCTCGCCGCCGAGCGCGAAAACTCCGCCAGCGAGAGCCATCGCCGCCAAAGCGAGATGGAAGCCCTGATCGCGGATTTCCGGGACAAGGTGCAGGCGCTGATCGGGACGGTGAGTGCGACGGCGAACGGGCTGGACGAGACCGCGCGGGCGCTCTCCTCCTCGGCCCAGGAAAGCGCCGAGCGCGCCAGCGAGACCACCCAGGCAAGCTCGATCGCCACCGACAGCGTCCAGACCGTCGCCA
>NZ_FYAW01000001.1:0-581 GCF_900185735.1 Stappia sp. P2PMeth1
CCGGAACTCCTGCGTAAATCGTTGCTGCTTCATCAAAAGCCCTCCAAGGCCAGGAAACCCTCTCCACTTTTGCGAAGCAAGTCCACACCGGGTCGCGCTAGCGCTTGCCCGGTGTGACGGCAGAGGGGATGCGAGGTCGTGCCTCACCCTCGGAGGTCATCCCGGTCGCGCGCCAGCGCGAACCGGGAGCCATTGGCACCCTTGGCCGGCATGAGGCGGGAAGGCATGTCGCTCCACTCCACGGCTGTCATACCTGCGAAGGCAGGTATCCAGTATCCGCTGGGTCTCATGGTTGTGCGAAGGCAGGAGCTTCCGGCTTGGCAGCGCCGCGGCTTGAACCGCCCGCTCCCGTGGTTACTGGATCCCGGTCTTCGGCTTCACTGAGACCGGGACGACAGGCTGAGCGTGGGGTTCGCGCCGGTGTGTCCTCGCCGCCGCTCTGGGAACGAATAGACCCCGGCTCTCCGGCTTCGCCTGCGGCCGGGGTTGTTTGTTTGCATTGGTGGTAGAGTTTGGGTGGTCTCCCGGACACACCCGTCCGGGAGACCAGCGGCCGGCGACCGTGCCGGGGTCGGGTTTGC
>NZ_FYAW01000036.1:0-2469 GCF_900185735.1 Stappia sp. P2PMeth1
CAATTCCTCCATGTCGAGGTCCTGCCAGGCGTCTTCACGGTGGTGCCGGCCTGGATGCTCGACGCGACGTCTTGCGCAGGCATGGAATTGGGCACGCCGCGCGTGTCACTCGCGGCACTGTCGGATCTTGATGATCTTCTGATGCGGCAAGGTCTGCGGCGATGCTCTTCCGGCGACACCACCGCCGGAGAGGAGCAGACCCATGCCAGACCTGCCAGTCAAGCCGACTTTTCCCAAGCAACTGCAGATGCAGTTCGATTCGACCCGGCTGCGGGGAATGAGCCCGCAGGACCGCCAGCAGGCTGTGACGCGCCTGGCGATCCTCCTGACCGAAGCGGCCGGCGCGGCCGAACAGGAAGGGAACGATGATGAACGGTGATGCCCTCCCTCCCGCCATCCTTCAGCGCAAGGCCGTGGTCTATGTCCGGCAATCGACCCAGGCCCAGGTCGAGCACAACACCGAGAGCCGGCGGCGTCAGTACGAGCTGGTCGAGGTCGCCCGGCGCCGCGGGTTCAGGACCGTCGAGGTCATCGACGATGACCTCGGCCGTTCGGCGAGCGGCATGGTGGCCCGGCCCGGCTTCGAGAAACTCGTCGCCGCCTTGTGTGCGGGCGAGATCGGCGCGGTGCTGTGCTTTGACGCCTCGCGGCTGGCCCGGAACGGCCGGGACTGGCATCACTTGCTCGAACTCTGCGGGCTGGTTGAAGCACGGGTGATCGACATCGACGGAGTCTATGATCCCTGTCGCCCGAACGATCGGCTTCTGCTGGGCATGAAGGGCAGTATCAGCGAGTTCGAACTGGGCGTCATCCGGGCACGCATGGTTGACGCGGCCCGAGCCAAGGCGCGCCGTGGCGAGCTGCGGATCAGTGTGCCGATTGGCTATGTCTGGCACCGCGACATGGGGCTCGGCCTCGATCCTGATCTCCGGCTGCAGAAGGTGATCCGGCTGGTGTTCGAGCGGTTTCGCCAGCTGGGCAGCGCCCGGCAGGCGCACCTGTCGCTGACGGAGGAGGGTGTGTTCTTCCCACGTCCATCGGATGGGAAGCGCCTGACGTTCTTCGACCGGCGGCAGATCCGGTATCGCAACGTCATCGGCCTCCTGAAGAACCCTTTCTACGCAGGAGCTTATGTCTACGGCAAAAGCGAGAAGCGGGTCGAGTTGGTCGACGGGCGGGCGCGCAAGTCCTACGGTCACGGCAAGCCGCCCGAAGCCTGGGACGTGCTGATCCACGATCATCATGAAGGCTACATCGACTGGACGGAGTACGAGCGGAACCAGACCCTGCTGGCCGCCAATGCCTACGGTCGAGTTGGCGGAAACAAATCCGGCCGGGGCGGACGGGCCCTGCTGGCGGGCATGCTTACCTGCGGGCGCTGCGGCCGCGGACTGGCGGTGGCTTATACGGGCGCGCCTCCGGGCCGCCCGACCTATCGCTGTGACCGGCCGAACCTCATGCTCGGCCTGCCGCGGTGTCTCGGCTTCGGCGGATCCCGTGTGGACGCCGCGATCGCATCGGAGATACTTCGGGTGGTCGAGCCGATGGCCATCGAGGCGGCACTGGAGGCCGAGCTGATGCACAGGGAGGGAGAGGCTGAGCGGCGGCGTGTGGCTGAACTCGACCTGCAGCAGGCCGAGTACGACGCCTCACTTGCCGAACGGCGCTATGCCGCCTGCGACCCGGAGAACCGTCTCATCGCGGCGCAGCTCGAGAAGCATTGGGAAGCCGCGCTGCGCCGCGTGGAGGCCTGCCGGTCGCGCCTTGCGGCGGTGGACACCCCCGATCCGGCGATGCCGATGCCCGACTTCGCAGGTTTGGCTACGGATCTCGCTGCCGCCTGGTCGGCGCCGGGCGTTACGACGCGAAGCCGCCAGCACCTGATCCGGACGCTGGTCGCGGGCATCATCGCAGATGTCGACGATGCAACGCGCGAGGTGATCTTGACGATCCACTAGCGCGGCGGCCAGCACTCGCAACTGCGCGTCCGGAAGCCGCGAACCGGAGAGCATGGCTGCCAGACCCCCGAGCAGGCTCTTGCGGTGATGGAACGGATGGCGACGCGGTTCTCCGATGCCGACATTGCGGCCACCTTGAACCGGATGGGCGTGCGCACTGGTCAGGAGAAGACCTGGACGGCACACCGTGTCGCCTCCATCCGTAGGGTCCGCGGTATCCATGCCTTCCGATCGGCTGAGAAGGACGGCGCCTGGCTCACCATGCGCGAGGCCGCTTCGAAGCTCGCTGTGACCAGCCACGTCGTGCGGCGCATGATCCAGGACGGGATCCTGCCCGCCGAGCAGGTCGTTTCCCGGCGCCCCGTGGCAGATCCGGGCCTCCGATCTCGAATCCGACCCCGTCCTGAAGACCCTCAGGCGGAACGGGCGTCCGTGTCACGGAGGCGACCAGAAGCAAATGCGAATGTTTCCAGATAGTTGAAGAAGAGGGGCATAATGACTCAGCACTCGC
>NZ_FYAW01000028.1:0-1203 GCF_900185735.1 Stappia sp. P2PMeth1
TGACCTGCTCCCCGTTTTGTCCGCGTCTATAAGTTAGCCCTGTTCAGGTTGTGGTCCCTTTCGGACCGGGTTGCAAATTCGTTCGGGGTGAGGCCGTCGAGGCTCGTGTGCGGTCGGTTGAGATTATAGTCCATCCTCCATTCTTCGATGACCTCTCGAGCATGGCGATAGCTGCGGAACAGATGCTGGTTGAGGCACTCGTCCCGCAGCCTGCCGTTGAAGCTTTCCACGAAGCCGTTCTGCATCGGCTTGCCGGGCGCGATGTAATGCCATTCGACACCACGATCCTGCTGCCATTTGAGCATCGCATTCGAGGTCAGTTCCGTGCCGTTGTCGCTGACCACCAGCAGCGGGTAGCCGCGGTGCTCAGCGACGATATCCAGTTCACGGGCCACGCGTTCACCCGAGATCGAGTTATCGACGACAGTCGCCAGGCATTCCCGGCTGAAGTCATCGATGACGCACAGGATGCGGAAGCGGCGTCCATCGACCAGAGTGTCGGACACGAAGTCGAGGCTCCAGCGCTGGTTGGGATCCTGCGGGATCGTCATCGGAGCACGCGTGCCCAGGGCCCGCTTGCGGCCGCCACGCTTGCGCAAGGTGAGCCGTTCCTCGCGATAGAGGCGGTAAAGCTTCTTCCCGTTCACCTCGACGCCCTCCCGCTTCAGCAGGATGTGCAGGCGCCGGTAGCCGAAGCGCCGGCGTTGTGACGCCAGTTCCTTCAGCCGCTTACGCAGTTCCGCATCATTCGGTCGCGTCGATCGGTAGCGGTAGACACGCGGATCAATGCCCACCAGCCCGCAGGCGCGTCGTTGCGAGTAGCCTTGATGTTCGATAGCCCAGCTCACGGCGTTCCTCCTCGAGCCGGGCGTCAGAAGTTTTTTCCGAGCATCTCGCGGAGCGTCGACACGTCCATCATCGACTCCGCCAGAAGCTTCTTCAGCTTGGCGTTCTCCTCCTCCAGCGCCTTCAGCCGCTTGGCCTCCGACACGTCCATGCCGCCATACTTGGAGCGCCACTTGTAGAAGGTCGCATCGCTGACGCCGTATTTGCGGCACAGATCGGCGGCCGACATGCCCGCCTGGTGCTCCTTCAAAATGCCGATGATCTGCTCATCGGAAAACCTGGATCGTTTCATTACCTGTCTCCTTCGTCAGGGGCAGGCTAACCTCAAAGCGGAGACAATTCAGGGGAGCAGGTCAA
>NZ_FYAW01000029.1:0-5365 GCF_900185735.1 Stappia sp. P2PMeth1
CCAGCACCGGAGGCTATTATCTGGCCCGCGCCACCGCCCGGATCGGCACCTCCATCTGCCCAGGCAATAGCCGAAAAGCCGATCATGCACTAAGACTAAAACTGGACCACCCTTTGGGGGCAGACCATATAGGCAACCTGCTGGCACCACTGGCGATCTTATGCTCGAAGAATGGGACGACAGAACCCGCGGACGCACAGACATTCCCGTAACGGACAACTCCAAACTTTATATTTTGCACACCCACAATATTATTAGCCGCAACAAACAATTTATCTGAGACGAGCTTAGTTGCACCGTACAAGTTAACAGGGTTCGCCGCCTTATCTGTGGATAGCGCCATGACACCCCTCACGCCGTTGGCTATGGCAGCCGCAATCACATTCTGCGCACCATCTACATTTGTCGCGATGCACTCGGTTGGGTTGTATTCGGCAAGCGGAACATGCTTCATCGCAGCCGCATGAATGACATAATCTACGCCACGAAAAGCATACATGAGGCGCTCTCGGTCACGTACATCACCAATGAAGAAGCGCAATCTGGAATCCGAAAACGCCTGCTCCATCTGAAAATGCTTTTGTTCGTCTCTCGAAAAAACTACTACCCGGTGAGGGGTATACCGACTGAGAATAGTTTCTACATATCTTTTTCCAAAGCTACCCGTCCCACCTGTGATGAGGACGCTTGCATTGTCAAACATGGCATCTCCTTTACTCGAAAGCCGACCGATGCTGCCCAAATCGTCATATCATATTTGCAACAGACCGATCGCAACAACGAAAACACTATAGCCAGTGCACATGGAGCGAACGCATGGCGCCCTCTCCCAGAGTGAATGAAACGGCGCTCATCGACAGGACCGCACCACGACCGAAAACACCCCTCTATCCAGACAACGCCAAGCCATAGTTTATTGTCCTCATCTATGTCATCCAAATGGCAAAAGAGCAGTGATGTTGAGGATAAGCCGAACTGGGAGGCACCTCACTCATCTCCAGGAGTGAGGCGCCCGGCTGAACATTTGCGCGCCAAACTCTGAAAACCATCGACAGTATCCAAGATACCTTTTCTCGCATCATCACTATTGTAGCAAGTATATTCTAGCAATGACGCGTGAACTAACTGCGTGACAGTTGCCCGCGTTCGCCGCGAGTTACTTATCCGGATATCGTCTTCAGTTAATCCCCAACCTGCATAGAACGGCATACCAAATGTCCTCACTCGCCTGCCCCAGATGAGTGCTTCAAAACCCATCTGAGATGTTACGGTATAAACTGCGGCGGCATGTTTTATTAGCCTCACTGGATGAACTGGATCCGCTATGAGGTGGATGCGAGGGGACAGACGTGTAATCTCCTCCCCAAAGTGCCCAGGGCGTCGGCCAGCAAGCACATCAGGGTGCGTTTTCACCAGGACCTCATAGCCGGGATTTTCGTGGAGCGCCGCCCTTAGCATCACCGCGAACGCCTCCTGGTCAGCGCCACCATACAAAACAGAGTGGTCCTCTTTCGTTTGATCCACGACTAGAATGTAATTATCAGACAGACTCCCCGCATAGTCGGGTTGAAAATTGTATTTTGACACTCGCATCTCACGCCACGTAGCAATGATTTCTTGAGCCTGCATTTCTTGATCTGGAGAGAGACTGTCGGCGATTAAATTTTCCAGCCGCGAGGGGTGACTACAATCATAGTAGATACCGACATCGTCAACGACGATAGATAACGGAAGATCCAAGTGGCCAAGCCGACGCGAACGCAGAAAACCATCTTCTAGTAGCCATACCGGGCTGTTCGTAACGGCGCCGATGCGGCGTGCACGCAACCCACTTTTTTTCAGGCCCCATCCAATCCGTATAGCATCCTTACGGCGCCTAGCTGCGAAATCGCGGTAGAGCGGTGCGTTGAGGAACCCCTCAATTAACGAACGCTGACGCCACAGGCCGCTATCGCACCACGAGATAACAAAGGAACAGACGTCGTGGTTCGGGACACTCATACTTTGGCTCCGGCCGGCCAGCCCAGATCTCGAAGTATACCACTCAGCAGATCAACCATCAGTCTGTCTTCCGTCATATTTCCAACGTAGTCGCGTTTACTTCACAGTAGCGAAATTCAAAACTTAGTCAGAATTCTAAATTTGAGAATTACTATGAACTTCAATCGCATCCTCTACATCTTCATAATAGAACAACCTCCCCCCCTCCAGATAACACCCGCTCTTGCAAAATTTTCTTATGGTTGTGACACTATGTGATATCATAATTATTCTCGATTTTTCTATTTTACTCTGAAACATTTCATTGCACTTTTGCTTAAATCGCTCATCTCCAACTGCCGTTACTTCGTCTATAAGGTAGTAGGAGAAGTCGATTGCCATGCTCACGCCAAAGGCCAAGCGCGCTTTCATGCCGCTCGAATAGGTCTTGATCGGCAAGCGCATGGACGGGCCTAGTTCCGAAAAATCCTCAACAAACTCGACAACACGTTCCGTATCCTCGCCATACATGCGCGCCACAAACCGCGCATTCTCAATTCCTGTCATGTCACCATTGAAGCCGCCACTGAAGCCGAGTGGCCAGGACACCCTGCCGCGGCGAATGATCTGCCCCTGATCCGGCAATTCAGCCCCCGCAATCAACCGCATCAAGGTCGACTTGCCCGCCCCATTGCGTCCCAATATCGCGATATTGCGATCCGACGGCAGATCCAGTGTCAGATTGTCGATCACAACCTTGCGGATGCCGCTCAGCCGGTAGGTCTTTCGAACATTGCGGAAGCCAATCATCGTTGGGTCCTGCTACTTCTGATGCTTCCGGTAGAGGCGCTCCGCGCCAAAAGCCACCGCCAACAGCACCCCGATATAGAACCACAGATAGCCCAGATCGAGCGTCGAACTGCGATAGTTGGAATAGTAGCCAACCCGCACCCAATCGATTGCATGCAGCAGCGGGTTCCAGGACAGCACATAGCGAATATGTGGTGGAAACAGATCGGGAATGAAAAACACCCCAGAAATGAAAAACAGTGGCCTGGTGATTATCTTCTCGATTCTCTTCCATGTCGGCCACAATAGGCAGATAACTGCATTGGTCAAACCCGCTCCAAGACCAAGCAAGGCCATGGCCGCAATCGCGAAAAGAACCTGATCCAACCGGTGCGGGAATCCAGCCTCTCCCACAATCATCAAGCCTGCAAAGAAGATGACGTAGATAAACAGATAGGTCATCACGATCAGGATAAACCGGGCGAGAACGACATCTGTCTCTTTGACAAGCGGATAAGCCAACAGACCCCGATTGGCGTCAAACACCGCCATAAGCGAGCCCGAAAGCTTCTGATACAGCTGAAACGTCAGGATTCCCGTCGCGAAGAAAAGTGGGAAGCTTGTCCCGATAGGGGGATGGCGGGTGACAACCGAAAAAATCAAGGTCAGCAAGGCCGTTCCGAGAACCGGCTCGAAGATTGCCCAGAAATACCCCATCTTGACCGAGCCGAACGTCACACGTGACTCGCGCAGCACAAGCGCCGCGATCACCCGCGCCTTGACGCGAAGCGGGTTCTCCACCTTGTCCATAACCATAGACATCAGCCAGCCCCGTGCGATCCATCAAGGGCGGTCCAACAGCCTCGGCCCGATCTATCCACACGCCCCCTCATCGCATGTGATCGCGAATGGAATAGGCCAGGAGCACGCCAATGCTCCACAGGATCAAGGCTGAAATAAACACCAGGAACGTGTTCAGCCCGCGATACGGATAAATGGCAAGCTCCGGAAGACCGGGAGTGGCAAACACTGCCAGGAACCGCTGCTGACGATCCGCCTCGGCACGCGCGCGCTCCAACGAGGCAAGCGACGTCGCATAGGCCTTCTGTGCGAACTCCATATCCACCTGCAGTTTCTCGTAATCTGCCAGCAAACTCGACAAGCCCCGACCAACCCGGCTCGGGTCACCCGTCTCATTCGTCACTTCCGTCTGCGTTTCGAGTAACTGCCGCTCCAGGGACGCAATCTGCTTGCGCAGCTGAACCACCGGCAGCGCATCCTCATCCAACGAGGCCTGCAAGGTGCCAAGCCGGGCCCGCAATTCGATCAGCTGCGTTTCAATGCCCGTCACAAGCTGCACTTGAGCTGCGGCCGATGCCGTCGGATCCACCGCACTGGATGAAGAGCGGAACTTCCGCATCTCCTCTCGGATGACCCTAAGTCTCACCTCGGCTGCCGCCGCCTCCTTCTGGGCAAATTGAACAGCATCCTTGCGCGCTCTCTCAGAAAGCCGGTTTATCAAGTCCTGGCTGTACTTCACAATCAGCGCAGCAATGGCTTCTGCATCATCTGCCGTGAACGCTTGAACCTCAAAACTCACAATCGCTGAGGTGTTGTCATAGGTCGCAGTTATCATCCACTTCCAGTACTCCACCACCTCCTCAATAGGAGAAGCCGCATCCAACCTGTAGAAGAAGTCAATACTGCTTCTACTGAATGCCTCCCGCAGGTCAAACTCGCCCTGGATCTTCTCGATCAGCTCGCGGCTCTTCAGGTATTCAAGGACGATATAGGAATCCGTCGTTGTCGTGCCGACACTCGAGAGGCCCGCAATCGCCCCCAGGAAATCCCCGCCTGAGGGCACACTGTCCATGCTGCGAACCGCAAAGCTGGCGCTGGCCGCATAGCGCTCGGACGCAATCAGAAAGAAATACAGCGCCCCAAGAAGGCTGGGCAAAATCACGCAGACCACGAAGGACAGCTTCAACATAACCCGCCGCAGGTGACGGGGGCGAATGTTGAGATCGGCCCTGCGCGCAATCGCCGCAGCAGCGCGGTCTATCCGCAACGGGATAACCCGCGGCTCCTTGACCTCCTTGACCTCCTGGGACGTCTTGGACTCGACGACCTCCTTTTGAGGCTGAGGCGTCACCGCCTTCGGCTTCTCAGGCTCCGCAAGCTTCACGTCGGCTTTTTCAGACATTGGGCTCCGTCACCGTCAAAGAGTCGTCCATGCGCTTTCGCAAGTCCATTCAACAGCTATCTGTTGAAAAATAGGAAAATTCATGGCGCTCTGCCAAAACCGGCGGGCGGGCCCAAAGGCCCACCACACACTCAAGCTATACCGTATGCCGCGCAGTTCAACCAGTGATGCAATGCAGCAACGGCCAGACTCGGGAGGGCTGGCCTGCTCTTGCCAGGTCCATCCCCTCAGTTTGTCGCCAGCGCGTCGACCGTTCTGGCACTGGACAGCAGCGGGCCGATGATCTGCAGGAACTTGCCGAACTCCGCCGTCGGATGGTTGGCGACGTAGATGATATCCTTGTCGCGCATCTCAAGCGAACGGGCCAGGAAAAACGCCTCGGCCGCGCGCAGG
>NZ_FYAW01000006.1:0-35704 GCF_900185735.1 Stappia sp. P2PMeth1
AGAACATCGACCTGGCGCAGCTTGGCGACGATCTCTTCGGGCTTGTGCTTCTTCTGGGGCATTCCAACGTCCTCTCTACGGCTCAATAGCCTACTTCAGGGAGGACCACTTTTCAGGGGGCAGACCAACGTATCGCCCATCGCAATAGAACGCCGCGCTTGGTTCAATCCTAACCTCGAATCCCGATGGAACATGATGCCCGCGCTCATCGCCGCGCTCAGCATGATGCAGACCCTCATGCTGGCGGCCCTCTCCGTGGCACGCGAGCGCGAACAAGGCACGTTCGACCAGTTGCTGGTCACGCCGTTGACGCCGCTCCAGATCCTGATCGGCAAGGCGCTGCCCTCCATGCTCGTCGGCATCCTCCAGTCGACACTGATCTTCCTGATTATCCTGTTCTGGTTCCAGATCCCCATGAACGGGTCGGTCTGGCTGCTCTATCTGGGACTCGCCATGTTCACGCTTGCCTCGGTCGGCATCGGTCTGTCGATCTCGGCCGTCTCGCTCAACATGCAGCAAGCCATGCTCTACACCTTCATGCTCGTCATGCCGCTCATGCTGCTGTCGGGCCTGCTCACCCCTGTGCGCAACATGCCCGCGATCCTGCAGGTCGTCACCTGGGTGAACCCGCTTCGCTTCGGCGTCGATCTCGTCCGCCGTGTCTATCTCGAAGGCGCGACCTTCCACGATGTCGCCTTCAACTTCGTGCCGCTGCTCGCAATCGCCGCTGTCACGCTGCCGCTCGCCGCGTGGCTGTTTCGCAATCGCCTGTCTTGATGAGGATTCACACCATCGCGACTGTGCAACATGGAGGCTGACCAATGCGCTTGAAAAGACGTCAGATCGGCGCGACACAGTTTTGTGAAATGCAGGTTGGCAATGGCTGGAAGCACCTGACCGGCGTGGCGGAGGTCGCGGCGGTGCTGCGGGCGTTCGACCTGCCGACCGATGCAGAAAACCTGTTGCCCTATCTCCAGCTTCCCGCTGCCGGGCGGAATACGCCGACCGAACTTGGCTCGCGGCTTCCCGACGCCGACCCTGGCGACGGCCTTCCGCTGTTGCCTGTCGTCCCGCGTTCGTTCCGCGACCACATGCTGCACGAGGTGCATGTCATCAATGCTGCCCGGGGCATGGTGCGTCGCTTGATGCCGCGAGCCTAGGCGGAGTAATGAGCGGACTCTTCGGACGCTATCAGGTAAACACCCTCAAAGCCCATATCGGCCCGCCCGGTTGGGAATACGTCGGGTGATGGGGAAAGAGAGGTTCTGATGTCCAACAGAGTTGTGGTGGTTACGGGCGGATCGCGTGGTATTGGCGCCGCGACATCCATGCTGGCTGCTGAACGGGGCTATGCTGTCCTTGTCAACTATGCAGGAGATGTCGCGGCGGCTGAGGCCGTCTGCGCGAAGATACACAGCAGTGGCGGCACAGCGTTGATGGTGCAAGGCGATGTCTCTCATGAGCCTGATATTGACCGTATCTTTGAGGCCGCAGACCGCATGGGCAGGCTGGTAGGGCTGGTCAACAACGCTGGCATTGTTGACGCGACGGCCAGGGTCGAGGATTTCGACTTCGCGCGGCTCTTGCGGATGTTTTCGGTTAACACCTTGGGGACCATTCTGTGCTCTGGGCGCGCTGTAAAACGCATGTCCACGCGGTATGGCAATCAAGGTGGATGCATTGTGAATGTGACATCTGCCGCCGCCAAACTTGGCTCTCCCGGTACTTACGTGGATTACGCGGCATCAAAGGGCGCAGTAGATACCTTCACTGTCGGACTGGCGCTTGAGGTTGCAGCCGAAGGCATCCGGGTAAACGGCGTCTCCCCCGGAATTATCGACACTGACATTCATGCCTCCAGCGGCGACCCAGGGCGAGCTGCTCGAATGGCACACGACTTACCGATGGGTCGGACCGGCACGGCGCTTGAAGTCGCCCAAGCGATCTTATGGCTGATGTCGGGCGAGGCCAGCTATACTACCGGCTCCGTGATTAATGTCGGTGGTGGGCGCGGAATAATCCCCTAACTTTGCACAGCCCTGGTTACAGGACGCAGCTAGCCCTGCCGTAGTACGTGCTAGGGCAGCTTTCAGACATCCAAGTGGTAGACTAGGATGCCTGAAATGGTGAAGCGTTTCGAGTGCCGGCAGGCGTACGAAGCCCTCTCATGCAGGAACCCGCGGGCCACGGTCGATGGCTATGGGGGATCTCGAACTACGGCTGATGTCGACGTTGGTGCGACGACCGTAGAGAGGCGCAGGAACGGATGCGGACAGGCGACTTCGCTGCAACCGTCGCGCCCTGCTCAAAGGCCATGCATGCGAAGCCATCTCGGGCCGTAGCGCCCTTCCTGCAAAACGGGTTCGTGCAAGGGGTCAACAGCTGCCGTTGCACCTACCGAAGGGCACCGGGAAACATGATGTCCTGTTCGACCAGCACATTGAACCGGTATCCCGGCCGGATTTTCAAAGTGGGTTGAACATTGAGGTTGCGCGACAGGGTCTGCTGCGACATCTGGCTGAAGCTTTCAGCAAATGAGCGCCTGGCGGCATCCTCGGCGCTGTTGGCGGTGCCGAACGCGTTGCGATCCTGCGGGATCATCATGTCGGTGCCCGCACCGATCAGGGCAACGAGGACAGCCGAGCCAAAGGTACGGAAATAGTGATTGTCGACCTTATCTCTGACCCCGCCATACCCTGCGGCATCGGTTCCAGCCATACCGCCGAGCTGCAGCGTCGACCCATTCGGGAAGATAATATCGGTCCAGATGACCAGCACGCGGTTCTGCCCGAACGACACGTTGGAATCATAGCGACCGAACAGCTTTGCGCCCTGCGGGATGAGGAGATGCCGGCCTGTAGCGCTGTCATAGACATTTTGGCTGACCTGAGCCGTGATGCGTCCGGGAAGATCGGAGTTGATGCCGGTTATGAGCGTTGCTGGAATGACCGAGCCGCGCTTGAGCTCATAGGGCGACATCTGTGGCACGACCGGGTTCGGCAGATAGCCAAGCTCCGCGATGTCCTGATTGAAGAAGCGTTCTTTTCCAGCCTGCCCGTTCGGATCGCCGTTGGGACCGGTGAGTCCACCTTGCATGGCGGCGGCATAGAGATCGAGCGCGCTTCGGGGCCGTCCAGACGGGCCAACCGGGGTGGTTCCAACCGATGGCTCGGCGGAAGGTTCCCGGTTGAGGTCATTGATACTGACAGCAATCGGTGAATCGTAGGCGGCATCGTTAGCTTGTAGCCGCGCCATGCGTTGCCTGTGCTGCTCACGTAAATATTGCTCGCGTTGTTCGCGCTCAAGCCGTGCACGCCAAACCTCTTCGGGTTCGAGCTGTGATGTGGCAGGCTGCGGGGCGGTTTGAGGTGCAGTCTCTGCTGCCGGGAAGGGATTGGTAGCGGTTTCTACCGCTGCGGGCGGCTGCGGCTGGAATTGCGGTTGCGCCGGCTCACCGATGATGCCGTCAGGAACGCCGCGGGTGAGCTGGTCGGCATAGGTTGAAGCCGATTGCGATCCGGCCGCACCAGCACCGCCATCGTCGCGAAACCGCAGTCCGCGCGATGTCAGCCCATAGAAGATGACTGCAAGGAAAATCACTACCAGAGCAATGGCGCCAATAATCGGCAGCCGGTTGAGACGTCGGATTTTCGGGGTGGCCGCGGTGTCAGTGCCGCCGAGCTTCAGCGACTGCGTCATGCCGCACCTGCCGAACCATGCTGCAGAATAGAGAGCGGGCTGACCGGGGTGGCACCATCAGTGCCGGGCTTGTACATGCGGGTCAGATCGAAGCGCGCGGTCGACAGCCTGACCAGAACGGCACCCTCGAACTCGTCGACGGTATAGGCAAGGGCAAGGATATTGGCTTCATCGGACTTCTGGTCAGTGATGACGGCATAGCCCCAATTTTTCAGGGCTGCCTCAAGAGCTTGACCGAATGGGGAACCATCTGGCGTGAACCGGATCGTCGTGCTGCCGGGGCCGGCCTGTTCGGCAAGCCTGCCGACCATGTCGCCGGCGATGCTGTTGGCGGCTTCCGGCGACAATTCTGCCGTTACTGTGCTTTGGATCAGCCCGGCTTGCCCCAGCGTCTGACAGGCTGAGAGAAGACCGGTTAAGACGATGGCAGCGATGAGGCGACCGAACAGGGAGAATGTACGCATCCCCTACCCTCCCCGCCGGATGGTGATTTTTTGTTGCTGGCGGCCGACGCCGGAGACGAGGATGGCGTGATCGATATAATAGTCGACCACCATCATCGAGCCTTTCATCCGGTAGTTGACGATGCGGTTTTCACCGCCGGAAACGACGAACAGTACCGGCGCGTCCTGACCGGAAAGCGAGGATGGAAACTGGATATAGGTCTTGCTCCCATCGCTATAGATCCGTGTCGGCCGCCAGCGCGCCGTGCCAGTTGTGCGGAAGCCGAAGTTCAACTGATCGGCGGGTACACCGGCACCTGGAACGATGCTGGCTTCCATGCGTGCATTGATTTCGGCAAAGCGGGCATTGACGTCCTCCGGATAGTCAAAACCGACCCGGGCCATATACTGGCTTTGATGCGATTTGAGCTGGATGTGATAGGTGCGCCGCGAGGTAGTCACCACCATGGAGGTGACAAGTCCGGCCTCCGAGGGCTTGACGATCAGATGCACAGCCTGACCGCCGGGCGCGCCGGAGGTTGCCGGCTCGACCTTCCAGCGCACCGTGTCGCCAAGCAGCACGTCACGGACGATTTCGCCGGCTTGCAATTCGATATCGCAGACCTGTAGCGGTGAACAGACGACTGAAGGCTGGACCTCGCCATAGAGGAAGATGACCTTGCCGTCATTGCCACGGGTTACAATCCCCTGCCTCGATTGCCACTGTCCGGAAAGACCCGTTGCGCGTGCCTCGTTGGCGTTCAGCGCTTGTGCCTGAGCAGACGCCGGGAATGCCGACAGGAGGAGAGCCGCGCAGAAAACAACGCCTCTTGTCCTCGAAAAGTTCATGATACTCTCCTGCCGGCACTCACAGTTGCGCCGTCCACTCGAAATCTCTCAAATAAAGCCCGATCGGGTTGAAGCGAATGACCGCTTCGTCCTGCGGCGGGGTCAGCGTCACCGTTGCAATGCCGCGGTAACGACGCGTGCCAAGTTCCTTGCCCTGCCGGTCGCGCTGGAATTCCGTCCAGTCGACTTGATAGCTCTGGTTCGACAGAGGCACGATGTTGGTGACCTCGATGGCGACGGTCATGGTAACGGCGCGATCAAATGGCGAATTGCCCCGGAACCAGGCATTGATCTTCTCGGTGGCGGGGTCTGATGTGCGCAGCAGCGCATAGGTACGATCGATATATTGCTTCTGGACGACGGCATCTGGCGTGACCGAGCGGAAATTGCTCACGAAACTGCCGAGCGTGGCGCGCACGACCCTTGCATCGGCATATTCGATCTGCTGCGGGAACCCGGCACTGACGGCTGTTCCGAGGCGATCGACCTCGACGATATAGGGAACGAGCTTGACCTGCGTGCTTTGATAAAGCGCATAGGAAAAGCCTATCACCGCCATCAGCATGCCGGTGATGCCGACGATGCGCCAGGCCCGCGCCGCCATCACATAGGAGCCATAGCGCTCGTTCCACTCCTGGCGCGCGGCAAGATAGGGGTTCTCGGGTGGATTGCGTCCGGCCATGTCTTGTCACTCACGCCCTGTCGTCGCTGGAGGGTTTGCGTGTCGATCGGCCCTGGGCCTGGTCGAGTTTCGAATTGGCAAGACCGAGCGTCGAAGCGCCCCATGTTCCCGGAACGCCGATTGCCTTGTCACGGGCAGCACCTGTCAGTGCGCCACCGGCAGCACCGACTCCCGATGCCATGCCCTTGAGCGCTGCCGCGCCAAATGAGGAACCCGCGGCACGGGCATCCGAATAAGCGGCCGCCCCTGCCCTTGCGCCACCGGCGGCAAGGGCTGCACCACCGACCGCAGAGCTCGCGGCATGCCCGCCATGGCGGATGGTTTCCATACCGCCGGTTACGGATACGCCCTGCACGACACCCTGAATGATGTTGGGCACATAGATTGAGATGATGAAGACGACGACGGAGATACCGGCAATGGCTAGTGTCGAAAGATATTCGTCCGAACCTGCCGGGCCACTCGCCAGATTAACCAGGACCTGCGATCCAATGCGGGCGATCATCACCAGCGCCATCAGCTTCATGCCGACACTGAAGGCATAGACGAGGTAGCGGACGGCAAAATCCTTGGTGAAGCTTGAGCCTCCAAGGCCCAGCATGATCATGCCGGCGAGCAGTCCGACATACATTTCCACCATCACCGAGATGAAGATCGCGGCAACCAGGCTGAAACAGATGACGACGACGATCATGGCAAAGACCGCAGCAATGGCGAGCGCATTGTCTTCGAAGAGGCCGAACTGGGCCTTGCTCGACATGGCGCTTGCGACCTGAAGGCCGGCATTGAAGACATTGGCCGGCGAGGCCGAGCCACCGCCGGCGCCGATCTGGAACAGGCTGTCGACCATCGCCTTGGCGAAGGCAGGTCCCTGTTCGAGAATGAAGACGAAGAGACCGATGAACATGATGCGGCGCACCAGTTCGGCAAACCATGTATCGAGCGATGCGGCTGCCAGTGCCAGCCAGACGGCGGCTATGCCGATCTCGATGCCGGCAAGGATCCAGAACAGCGAGCGGGCCGCCTGCAGGACGGTTGTCTCCCAGCCCTGGGCGGCACTTGCCACCTCGTTTTCCAGATTGGTAAGGAGCGAGCCGTCCTGCGCGAAGGCCGGTTCGATCAGGATCGACACGCCAAGCAGGATGATGAGCGCCACCCTAATTGCCAACGGCGTCATTGTCCTGCTCCTCTTGGGTTCCCCAGCGCGGCCGCATTTCCTGGCCGCCGGTCGTGTCGAATTGCAGGGGAGCCACGGGAGCAGGAGCCGCTGAGGCCGGCGCGTCGGCCGGATTTTGGGCAATCCAGACCGTGACGCCGATGCCGATCACAACGAAGATGGCTACAACAATGAAGAAAATCCTGTTCACCAGCGGGGCTCCATCATTTGGCCGCCGGAACTTGACGGTGCGGTTGATCTGAAAAATTCCTCACGCCGAGTCTGGGCGAGATCCTTTGCCGCCTGTTCGGACTGATGCCAGGTGGCCATCATCGTCATTTGCTGGGAGACCAGCCCGCGCAGCTTCTGGGACTGGGCTACCTGCTGGGCGGCAATCTGATGTCCGACCTGAAGAGCTTGCATCTGGCCGACCGCGCTTTGCGACATCGACCGCAACTGCGACATGGTCGCTTCCTCGCTGCCAAATTGTTCTGCGGTGAAGCCGGCGGCGCGCAATGTCGATGCGATGGTGTCGCGATTGGTATCGGACCAGTCCTGATAGCTTGAGGAAAAGCTCTCGCCATTGGCAAGGCCGGTCCTGAACTCGGCAAAGCTCTGGAACCGCTGCTTGAGCACATCGTCGATATTGCCCATTGAGAATGCGATCCCCTGCCCCTGATTGACGAGGCCCTGAAGGCGGGTGAGATCGCTTTCCACCTGTCCCCAGATATGGTTTGGGAGCTGCAACGTGTTTTGCAGCATGTTCTCGTAGATCCGGATCTGGTTCTGGATCTGCTCGGCCAGTTGCGTGATCTGCTGCACCTGGTTCTGGATTTGCTCAGCCGACTGGCCGACCAGCCCCACCAGCTCGGAATTGTTGAGGATCTGCGTCCATTCCGTCGCCTGTCCGGTGACAGCGCCGGCATGAGCGGGTGCAGACGGGATTGTGCTGGTGATGGTGACCACCGCCAGGGCGATCTTAACGGTGTGCGAGAATGGTTTCGGCATTGCCGATCCCCCTTTCCGTAAGCCAGACCTTGGGCCAATTCGAGCCATGATCATGGCAAAGCTGCTCGATGCGTTTGAGATCGTCCTTGCCGGCGGCGCCAACGAAGGAAAGTGCGACCGGTCCGAGCGCCATGTCGAACAGACGTCTTCCTTCGGGCGAGGCGACGTAATATTCGCGTTTGGGCGTAGCCAATGCCACGATCTCGATCTGGCGTTCGTTGAAGCCGATGCGCTCGTAAAATTCCCGGGTGCCCGGTTCGCGTGCCGCGCCATTCGGCAGGCAGATCTTGGTCGGACAGCTTTCCTTCAGCACATCGATGATGCCAGAGCGCTCGGCGTCCGATATTGATTGCGTGGCGAGCAGAACCGCGCAATTGGCCTTGCGCAACACTTTCAGCCATTCGCGGATTTTGTCTCTGAATGTCGGATGGCCGAGCATCAGCCAGGCTTCATCGAGCACAATCAGGCTTGGCGCGCCGGTCAGGCGCTTCTCGATGCGACGGAAGAGGTAGAGCAGCACGGGCACGAGATTGCGCTCGCCCATATTCATCAGTTCCTCGACCTCGAAGCACTGGAAGGTGCCGAGCGTCAGACCGTCCTGTTCTGCGTCAAGCAACTGGCCCATCGGTCCGTCGACGGTGTAATGGTGAAGCGCATCCTTGATCTCGCGCAGC
This sequence comes from Stappia sp. P2PMeth1, assembly GCF_900185735.1. Taxonomy (NCBI): domain Bacteria; kingdom Pseudomonadati; phylum Pseudomonadota; class Alphaproteobacteria; order Hyphomicrobiales; family Stappiaceae; genus Stappia; species Stappia sp. P2PMeth1. Next base: position 8,512 of record NZ_FYAW01000006.1, read on the forward strand.
TGCACGCCGCTGACAAAATCCGACAACGAGCGGCCGGGCGCAGACGCCATCAGCCTGATCTGGCGTGAGATCGCATTGCGATGATCGGGCGTGATCGTCACGCCTTGCATGGCAACCAGCGTTTCGATCCATTCGGCTGCCCAGGCGCGGTCACCATCACTGTCGAGCTCGGCCAGCGGACAGAAGGCGAGCATGGCATCGCCCTCCCCTGCCCCGATCTCGTAATGATCGCCCCCAGTGGCCAATGTCAGCGGCAGAAGTGACTTGCCCTTATCAAAAGCGAAGATCTGCGCATCGCGGTAACGTCGGAACTGGGCTGTGATCAGGGCCAACAGGGTCGATTTGCCAGATCCGGTCGGGCCGAACACCAGAGTATGGCCGACATCATCGACATGAAGATTCAACCGGAACGGGGTGGAGCCGCTCGCCACCTGCATCAGCGGTGGTGAATTGGGTGGATAGAATGGACAAGGTGCGGTTGCGCTGCCCGACCATACCGAATTGACCGGGATAAGGTCGGCGAGGTTGCGCGTGCTGATAAGCGGTTCGCGAATGTTGGCGTACCAGTTGCCCGGCAGTGATCCCAGATAAGCTTCAGTGGCGTTCAACGTCTCGATCCGCGCACCAAAGCCTTCCGCCTGGATCAGCCGGCGAACCGCCTCGGCCTGTTCACGCAGGCGGTTATCATCATGGTCGAACATGACGATGATTGGCGTATAGTAGCCATAGGCAACCAGTTGCGATGCGGCTTCTGCGATCGCGTCCTCTGCTTCGGCCACCATCAGCATGGCGTCCTGGTCGACGGACCGGCTCTGGGTCTGGAACAACTGGTCGAAGAAGGGGCGCACCTTCTGCTGCCACTTCTTGCGGGTGCGCTCAAGCTTTTGCCGTGCGTCCTGCTCATCGAGGAAGACAAAGCGACTCGACCAGCGGTAGGTCAGCGGCATCAGGTCAAGGTGGTTCAGAATGCCAGGCCAGCTTTCTGCTGGGAAACCGTCTATGGCAACGACTGCCAGATAATGGCTGTCGACCATCGGCGACAGTCCATGATGGAATTCGGCCGTGGCCAGCCAGTCGAGATACATCGGGATTTCCGGCAGGCGGACCGGATGGTTCTCGCCGACGATGCAAAAGCGGATGAACTGGAAGAGTTCGTCGTAGCGGGCTTCGCGTCCGGTTCCGGGATCAATAACGGTCCGCGTGACCATGCGGCGGATCGAAAGAACGTTCGCCAGATATTGCTCGACCTCACGTATCGATGTCCGAAAACTGTCGAGAACGGTATCGGCATAGGTCTCGGAACGGCTTTCGGCATCGGAATAGACATAGCGCGCCATCGCCGAACGACGCCGCTCGGGCGGGCGATAAGTGAGGATCAGCGCGTGCTGGCTTTCATAATGGCCACGCTCGGCCTCGAAATGAGCACGCCGCTCATTATCGATAGCTGCCGTCACTGCGTCAGGGAAATAGCTCTCTTCGCGTGACGGGTAGGAAACGGCCGGCACGCGCACGGCCTCGACCTGGATCATCCAGCCGGAGCCCAGTCGCGACAGGATCGCGTTGATCTGGCGCGAGACCTCGTTACGCTCTTGATTGGTCGAACTTTCCGAATCCGGACCGGCGAAATACCAGCCGGCCATCAGGCTCCCATCCTTGAGCAGGATCACGCCATTGTCGACCAGCCCGGCATAAGGAACGAGATCGGAAAACGACGGCTGTGTGTTGCGGAACTGACGAAGTGCGACCATGGGCGGATCAGTACCTGCGCCATGGCGAGGACGTCGGGTGGTAGGTCTGCCGATAGCGAACGTGGCGCAGATAGACCTGTCGCATCATCGGATCGGCCTTGGCCATCATCCGCAATGCGCCAACGACACCAATCCAGATTGCGATGCCGAGCAGCGCAGAGAACCAGGTCAGCACGACAAAGATCAAAATGACCGTCGCAAGTCCGGTCAACAAAACCAGTTCGCGATCGGCCCCCATCAAATGGTTCGGGCGCGACAGCGCCCGATGAATGCGGGATCGTGCGAGCGGAGCGACTGGCTCAGCCATCACCGCCCTCCCCTGCCCCGCCCTTTCTTGCAAGGGTCGACTGGACAGTTTCGACTGTGCCGATAGATGCGCCGGAAGCGCCGAAGAGACCAACGATCTGTGTCGCCCCCAGCAGGATGCCCGCGACCAGCACCACATACATCAGCCGTCTGGCAAAATCGTTCAGCTCGCCGCCGAAGATCAGCATCCCGCCGGCGACGGCAACTGCCGCCAGGGCAATGAAGCCCGCCACCGGCCCAGTGATCGATTGCTGGATCTGCTGCAGAGGCCCCTCCCAGGGGAGACCGCCGCCGCCAGCGGCAAGAGAGGGTCCCATGGAGAGGATGAGAACGGTGAAGCTCACCGTCAGAAAGGTGACGGTCCGGCTATGCTGCATCGAGGTGCCCCTCTTCCGGATAGGTTTCGATCTGGTAGTTGCCGTCGCGCCAGGCTTCGACATGGATGACTTCGCGCACCCTTCGTCCGGTTGGTGTGCGCTCGATCGAAACGACGAGATCCACGGCCTCGCCGATCACGTCGTGCATCGGTTGCTGGCTGGCTTCGGCGGTCAGTTGTTCCAGCCGTCGCAAGGCCGAAAACGCATTGTTGGCGTGGATGGTGGTGATGCCGCCCGGATGACCGGTATTCCATGCCTTGAGCATGGTGAGCGCGGCACCATCGCGGACCTCGCCGACGATGATACGATCGGGCCGTAACCGCATGGTGCTCTTTAGCAGCCGGGCCATATCGACCGTATCGGTGGTATGAAGCTGAACCGCATTCTCGGCTGCGCATTGGATTTCAGCCGTATCTTCCAGAATCACCAGCCGGTGTTCCGGCGATGTGCGCACCATTTCAGCGATGACGGCATTGGCGAGCGTCGTCTTGCCCGAGCCTGTGCCGCCGGAAATGACAATATTGAGGCGTGCCTTGATAGCTTTCTGGATCAAAACTGCCTGCGCAGTCGTCATGATGGCGCTGCGGACGTAATCCTCCAGCGGGATCAGGCGCGAAGCTCGTTTGCGGATTGTAAAACTTGGACCTGCCACCACCGGCGGCAGCAACCCCTCAAAGCGGTGGCCACCTATCGGCAACTCACCGGAGATAATCGGTTGGTCTTCATCTGCTTCCGTTTGCAGCGCATGCGCGACGCTGCCGATAATGATTTCGGCAGCCCCTGGCTGCAGGACACCCATGCTGTCGATCCCCTGCCCCAGCCGCTCGACGAACAGCCTTCCATCCGGGTTCAGCATGATCTCGACCACGGATGTGTCCTCGAGCGCTGAACAGATCGTCTCGCCAAGCGCATCCTGCAGCTTGCGCACCAGACGGAGGTGGGAGCGCGACGCGGTCATGCCAGACGCCTGCCTACGCACAGCAAAGCCAACCGCATACGCCCAAACGTGGAATGAGTAAGTTGATGCTGCCGCATGTGGAATCGCTGCCCCCTTTTGATGGGGCTACATCAACATCAGATCGGCAGATGCGTCAGCCCGGCATAAATGCCGGGTCCGTGCCACAGTGAGTCGCGATGATTCCTTGCCGAACGATTGGCTAAGTACAGGAAATCAGCTTGCAGTGAACTCTGTTGCCCCTGGCATTTATGCCGGGCCTCGACACGCTACGAATTCTCATGCGGGAGATTGCCAAGTGTATGAAAATAAAAAGAATATTAGTGACAACGATGATCGGCGGGTCGCTCGGTTGAGCATACGTTAACTTCTCGTTAACCTTAAAGCGCTGGACGGCGTAAGGAAACTATGTCCTATGTTTGTCGGGAGAAGGTCGCTAAAACGCCTTGATGCCGCCAAACGAGAATCGGGACGACAATGCAAGCTACACTGGTCAGCGCTCAAACTTTAGAGGACCCCGCCGACAAGATTGTGCGGCATGCAGCTTTGCTGTCGGATCACCTGCAGGCTCGGCGTGAGCAGATGTATCCGCCAAATGCGGAGAAGTCTCTACGATATTTTATGACCAATGAGGTCTCTAAGCTCACTTCTATACCCGAGTCGACACTAAAGCTGATGTCGAATGAGGGTAAGGGACCGGCTCCCGCGCGACTTGAGAATAATCACCGCGCCTACACGCTTGCACAGATTAACGATCTACGGCGGTTGTTCGCCGAGCAAAGGCCAACAGAGGCGCTGCGGTTTCTGCCCCATCGCCGTGAAGGCGAGCATCTTCAGATACTCGCAATTGCAAACTTCAAGGGCGGTAGTGCGAAGACAACGACTAGCGCCCACCTGGCGCACTATCTGGCACTACACGGATACCGGGTGCTTGCGGTGGACCTTGACCCGCAGGCGTCATTGTCGGCTATGTTCGGATCCCAGCCGGAAATGGATGTTCACCAGAACGAGACAATCTATGCCGCGCTTCGGTACGACGAAGATAGAAGACCCATCAAGGAAATTATTCGTCCTACCTACTTCACTGGCATTGATCTCATTCCGGGTAACATTGAGGTGATGGAGTATGAGCACGAGACCCCTCGCCTGCTAGCGGAAGGGCGATCTGGGTCCCAAGAAATTTTCTTCGAACGCCTCAGGCGCGTAATAGCCGATGTTGAAGATGAATATGATATCGTGATCCTCGACACTCCACCGTCGCTGGGCTTTTTGACCCTCGGTGCAATCTACGCCGCCACGGGCCTGCTGGTTACTGTGCACCCAGCTATGTTGGACGTGATGTCAATGAACCAGTTCCTACTGATGATGGGTGACCTTATCTCTGTAATCAGGGATGCAGGTGCCGTTCTTCACCACGACTTTTTGCATTACGTTGTGACGCGGCATGATCCGAACGATCAGTCGCAGGTGCACGTCGTTTCGATGTTGCGTCATCTCTTCGGTGAAGACGTCCTGGTTCCTACCGCGATAGAGAGCGCAGCAATTGAAACGGCGGGGCTCGCAAAGCGAACATTGTATGAGCTTGAATCGGGGAACATTGCAGCGGCTACGGTAAAACGTGCCCGAGAATCTATCGATGCGGTAAACGAGCAGATTGTTTCTCTTATTTCTGCGAGTTGGGGGCGGGCGTGAGCAGGCGGAGCGGCAAGTCTATCTTGGCTAATTTCGGGTCTTTCGCAGATGTGAAGGATCAGGACGATCGGGAGAATACCGATACTCCAAAGCGGGATATGCCTGGGCCGACCAGAGCGCCCGGCCGGGTGGGGGCTGGTGTCATTGGGGCAACGCAGAGGTCTCTAAACGACCTCATTGAACAGCGAGACCGGTTGCAGGCTATCGTTGAAAGTGGCGGAAATGTTGAACTTTCACCTAATGTGATCGTACCGTCGCCGTTTCCCGACCGACTCGCGGACGACACAGACAAGGAGTTCGAGGAGTTTAAGCGCTCATTTAAGGAGACTGGTCAAAAAGTGCCGATCCAAGTCCGGCGGCACCCTGAGAAGGAAGGAGTATACCAGGTTGTTTATGGGCACCGACGCTGGCGAGCAGCGAAGGAGCTAGGGATTGCGCTCAAGGCTGTCGTGGTCGAATTAGACGACTCGGAGCTGGTAGTCGCGCAGGGGATCGAGAACGGTCAGCGTCAGGACCTTACTTGGATAGAGCGGGCGCTTTTTGTTGCGACAATGGACGACGCGGGCATTAGGACGAAAGATATTCGTGCTGCGCTGTCCATTGACGACGCGGAACTAGCGAAGATGCGGAGCGTATGTAGGGTAGTCCCGCGGGATATCATACGATCGATTGGCCGGGCCCCTAGTGTTGGGCGGCCGCGCTGGCTTGAACTGGCAGCCGCTGTTGCCGCGCAGGGGGCTGAGAAAAAGCTGCGCGAAACCTTGTCAGCTGACAAGGTTATGGCCATGGCGTCCGATGCCCGGTTTCGAAGGGTGCTTGCCTCTCTGAAGGAGGCCTCACCGGAAACAAAAAACTTAACAAAACTATATGGGCTAGGCGGTCAAGAGCTCGGCACAATCGCAGTTGCTAAAGGCGTCGTTAGGATCGCGTTGCCAACGTCTCGCGGCGCTGACTTTGCAGAGTTTCTGGAGCGAGAGTTGCCGTCCCTCGTGGAGCAGTACGTCTCGACGAAAAGCGGCGATAGCTAACGAAAACCTTGTCAGATGACAAGGATAATAGCGAAGGCAGCAAGCCTGTATTTGAAACGCAAACGTAGGAAAGGGTCGCAAGACAAAGAGCAAAAGAAAAAGGCCCCCGAAATGATTTCCGGAAGCCCTTCTCTGCGTGTGGTAGCCAGAGAATCGCATTTCCCGGAATCGCAGTCAAGGCCTAACGGCGGCTGAACCTCAGTTCGACGGACAGATTTCTTTTGCCTAGCGATAGGTGAAGGACAATGCAAACGCATATCTCAACGACGCCCTTCGGGCGGCGAACGATGACGCTTGGCCAGATTGCAAGCCAGGCAAGAGCAAAGGCGATGCCGAAAGAGGCAGTCGCCAATAAATGGCGGGTGTTTCAGGACATCCGCGAAGCCCGCGAACTGCTTGGCGCAACGGATCGCTCGCTGGCGATCCTCAACGCCTTGCTGTCTTTCCATAGGGAAACTGAACTCTCAGCCGACGGAGAGCTCATCGTATGGCCATCGAACGAGCAGTTGATCGCCCGCGCCAACGGTATCTCGCCGGCGACGCTCCGGCGGCATCTTGCCGTTCTGGTCGAATGTGGATTGATCATCCGCAGAGACAGTCCGAACGGCAAGCGCTTTGCACGCCGCAGCAGGGCAGGGGAGATCGAGCAGGCCTATGGCTTTGACCTGTCGCCGATCGTCGCTCGCGCTGCTGAATTCAGTGATCTGGCAGAAGCAGTACAAGCCGAGAAGAAGGCCTTCCGTGTCGCCCGGGAGCGTTTGACGCTGCTACGGCGCGATATCGTCAAGATGATAGATGCCGGGATCGAGGAGAGAGTGCCGGGGAACTGGGGCAGGGTGCTTCAGACCTACCAGACCGTCATCTCCAGGCTTCCCCGTACGGCCTCGAGGCAGCTCATCGAAGACATTTGCGCCGAGCTTCACGAACAGCACGCTGAAATCCGGGATGTGTTGGAATCCTTTGCAAAAACCCAGAAACTGAACGCCAATGAGTCTCATTCTGATCGCCACATACAGAATTCAAAACCAGACTCCATTTCTGAATCTGAAGATAGCTTTCGAGAACAAGAAGAAGCGAGCGGCAGCGTTGCGGAAACCGACAACGTACGGGATTTGCCGAAACGGGATTTGCCGTTAAGCATCGTGCTGGATGCCTGCCCGAATATGCGGGAAGTTGCTCAGGCTGGCGAAATCCGCCACTGGCGCGACTTTCTGGCCGCAGCGGAACTGGTGCGAACGATGCTGGGGGTCAGTCCGAGCGCTTGGGCCGAGGCTCGCGAGGCCATGGGCGAGGTTCAGGCGGCAATTGCGCTTGCGGCGATCTATCAGCGGGCGGACCAGATCAATAGCGCCGGTGGCTATCTACGCAGCCTGACCGGCAAGGCACGCGAAGGGAAATTCTCGACCTGGCCGATGGTGATGGCACTGCTGCGGGCGCGGCTGGACGAGGGGAAGCACCCACAAACTGCGGAAAGTGTGACATCGCGACCCGGGCCACGGCTCGAAGTATCGGATTCGCTTCTGAACAGCCTGCGAAAGCGGAACCGGTGAACCCGTTGTGTTCGTCGCCTGACAGAAGGTGCCGGATCAATTGGGTGGAATTGGATGGAAGAATAGCTAGCCGCAGGATGTGCCGATCTCCTCGGATTGTAGAAATCGATCTCGAAGCTGCGGAAATCCAAAATGTTGCGTGTTGCAAGGGTGAGGTTGCGCGCGATAGCGGTAGCGCCGATCAAGCCATCCATTGACGTTAGACCGCGACGCCTTGAAAGGCCATCAAAGCTCCTCAAGCTAGCTCGGTTCCCGAGAGCCGGGCCCGAAGGGTGACGCTCAAATCTTCATCATCCGTGCAATCAGGACTTGATAACAGTTATTAAATGCCTCATTTTCGGAAGGAATCAGGAACGAGGTGACGTCATGATCAGTGCCGACCTGGGCAAACAACTGGAAAGCTACGTCAAGCAGCTTGTCGATACGGGCCGCTATGGCTCAAAGAGCGAAGTTCTGCGAGAAGGCGTCAGGCTGATTCAAGATCGAGAGACACGTCTTGCTGCGCTGGACGCTTCGATCATGCGTGGTGTTGCCGATGCTGAAGCTGGCCGAACCGCGCCGGCCGGGAAGGTGTTCGATCGACTTGAGGCCAAGTACAAGGCTATGGCTCAAGAGGCAGAACCCTCCGCATGATCGTGGAACTCTCGGATGAGGCGGAAGGCGACCTGGAACGGATCGCCGACTACATTGCGCGGGACAATCCCCGGCGGGCGCTATCCTTCATTCAGGAGCTTCGGACCAGCTGCCTGGAGCTGGCAGACACGCCGGAGGGCTTCGCGTTGGTGCCTCGCTATGAACGCCACGGCATTCGCCGCAGGGTTCATGGCAGTTATTTGATTTTCTATCGCGTCCAGCGAGAGCGGATCATTGTGATCCACATCCTTCACGGCGCGACCGACTACGCGGAAATCCTTTTCGCGAGTTAGTTCGGCCGTAGCCGCCCGAAGGGGCTGGGGCACCTTGCCCAGTTTTGGGGTGCCTTTCTGGGCGCGACCCGGGAACTGGCGAAGTCTCTCGGACTGGTGTGACTCGGATTACGGGTCAGCACAAATGGCCGTAAAGTAGACTATTCCTCAATTACTACGCTGCCGTCTCTGTGCTTTTTCGCACGATACATGGCCGCGTCGGCTGTCCGCAGAAGAGTTTCGAAGTCCACGCCGTTTCGGGGAAAGAGCGCGACGCCGATGGAGGCAGAGCAGGAAATTTGCCGGCCTTCGATCGCGAAGGGCTGTCGAAGAACATTCGAAATGCGGGAGAATATTCTCTCCGCATCAATCGACCGGAGAGGATCATCGACACAAATAATGAACTCATCGCCACCGATGCGGCCGCAGATATCGGAGTCCCGTATGCCGGCGCGGAGCCGTTCGGCAACTTTGCGCAGAAGTTTATCGCCCACAATATGGCCGTAGGTATCATTGACGCGCTTGAAGTCGTCGAGATCGACGAATGCCAGCGCCAGCCTTCCTTCAAGGCCTCTTTGAAAAAGCCGGTTTTCAACCAGCGTCTTGGTGAAGCTGGGATTGGGCAAACCAGTCAGATCGTCGTGGTTTGCCTTGAAATGGAGCTCATCTTCGCGCGCCTGAAGGTGCTCGACACGCTGTTCCAACTCTGCTTGCTTGCGAGCGCTCTCGTGCAGCATCTCCGTCATGCGCGCACAGCCGAGCAGGGTTGTAACTGCCGGCAATTGATCGGTTTCGATGCGGATAGGTTTCCCGCCGGTGGCATCGGCCAGCAGAAGCAGAAAGCGATGCTTCCCGTGCTCGATCGGCAGATAAGCGATCGCCGGATTGTCTTGTTCCGGAATCAGGCTTCCATATATGCTTGATACGGCCTCGTGTTCGATCATTTCCGGTCCACATCTAGGCCCGAACAGCGTGGCTGCCGGGACCTCGATGCTCCACATCTGGCCAACCATGAATCGATCAGTTGAGAATACGCAAATGGCGTCACCGTGATCATCGAACCGAAGCAGGGCTGCCCAGCATTCAGCCCGATCCACGAGGATGTGGCTGATGGCGATTTCATAGGCCGATGATGGGTCACGACATTCCAGCACTGCCGAAATCTGGAGCGCCAGATCATCCCGACATGTTGCGTCATCGGGAAGATCGATGCTGCTCAAGCCACAGTGCGCCAGTTGCGAATACCCCGATTGCTTCATGATGACGCTGCAAAACTCATAACCCGTACAAGTCGACCGGAGGCGATTTTCCCCGACGTGCGCCCGAGATGCACCCGAGCGTAAATATGAGCCGATATTATTTTGATCTGCCGGATCGCACTCCTCGTCACCTGAACAGTTTTCAATTGGTGCAAGCTGATGTAAAATAGTGATAGGGAGGAATTGAATAAATTTAACTGTTTACGGAGAGTGTGGTGCAGCGTCTCGCCGAGCCCGTCATGTCAATCTGTTCGGCGAATTCGGCGGTGGAACTGCAGCTGGCTTTGCAACTGGGTGTCGAGCGCTTCGGGTTCCAGAGCTACAACCTCTCATTCCGAAAGAAAGATCGTCGCGAGTTCATGTCCCAGCCGACTATCACGAGCTGGAGCAACGAGGATCTGGCGCGCTACGCTGACGAAGGATGGGTAGATAGGGACCCCCTGCTTGAACTGGCTGGGCGACCCACCGCGCCAATGGCGTGGACGCCCGCGCAATGGAGTTCCTCCGCTGAGCACGCAGCTTACGGACGGTACATCGCCAGTACGGGGATTGTGAGTGGCGCGACGGCACCGCTGGATCAGCGCGCGGATACGCTGAGTGCGATAACCGCCCTGTCCTTCATTGCCGGCCCCAGAAGCCGAAGCGATGCATACGCTATCCAGATACTTGGACAGATCGCGGTCACCCGGGCGGCGGTGTTGGGAATTCCGGGCGCTGACATTGCCGGCTTCCAGCATTTGCGCAGGCTTTCGTCACGGCAGATGGATATCCTGCAATGGGTGGCGCATGGAAAATCCAACGCGGATATAGCAGTCATCGTTGGCGCTTCGAAGCGGACCGTTGACTACCATGTTGCGGAAATTCTCAGAAAACTTGAAGTCGCCAGCAAGGCGCAGGCTGCCGCGATCTACTCCAGCCGCTGAGGCGACGATCGAGACCATCCGCAAGATGATTGCCAGGACTTCGGGCTGTCATCGGGTAAGCCCGGCAGTTTCTGGTGATGCTTGATATGGTCCTTCTTGGCGAAGGCGGCACACCGACCGTGGTCTAGCCAGAGATTACACTGTCTTGCTTGGCAAAAGCCCGGATCGTTTGGCGCGATCGAGCAGGTTTTTGACCGAGGAAGGCGACCATTTTCTTCCGCCGCGCGGTGTGCGCTCATGAAGTCGCTCGAGCTGGCTGGCGATTTCGCGCAATGTCAGGCCGGGATTGGATGAATGAATGCCGGCAACCAGGGTCATCAGGCGATCTTCCGGCAGGCGAGGCGGTGACTTGCGGAGCAGGGCTTTATCAGCCATGCCCTCGGCCACCAGCCACTTCACCGCCCGACGAAGGCGTTCCGGCGTCCAATCGAGGCCGCGCTGCTTCAGCACGCGGGCGACATCGTCCCAAGTATGATCGGGCCGCAGACGCTTCACGGTCGGAAGCCACTGGTTTGCCGATGCCTGGATGCGTGTTCCGTAAGCGGCCTTCTGCGCAGCTGTCATTTTAGCCAGCGCTTCCGGCCGGCGCTCGCGTATTCCAGGATTGCCCGGCAACCGCCCCTTGGCCTTGGCGGCTTTTATCCCGGCCTTGGTGCGTTCGGAGATCAATGAACGCTCCAGTTGCGCCACGGCGCCGAGCACCTGCAGCGAAAACATGCCCTGCGGCGTCGTCGTGTCGATTGGATCGCGCAACGACCGGAAATGCACGCCTTTTTCTGTCAGCCCCTCGATGACCTCGAGAAGATGGCTGACGGATCGCGCCAGGCGATCGATCCGGACAACGATGAGGGTATCGCCACTGCCGATATCGCTAAGGAGCCTGGACAGGGCAGGGCGCGCGCGTGATGCGCCGGACCCGTGTTCCTGGACGATCGTCTCGCAACCGGCCGCACGCAGCTCCATTTCCTGCGCTTCGGTTGCCTGTTCGTCCGTCGACACCCGCGCATAGCCGATAAGCCGGCCCTGTGGTCGACGGGAAGCACGATTTTGCATGTCAGCGGCCATTTGCAACGCCTGAGAGAGTAGGGAGGGTAGATTTCCAAATACAGAAGTTGCAGATAAAGGATCGTTTGTAAACGTCTCTTGAGGGCCTTTCTGACAACCGAACGCTCCAAAAACCCCGGAAAAACAGGCTCTCTCGTCGATCTGAGCGCTGAGTGCCGTGTCCCTTGTTCAATCCTGAAGGCCGCAGCGCTCATTATATATAGAGGCGCCAGAAAATTACCGGTGTGACAGAAGCGAAACGCATGATAGCTTCCGTATCGAATTCGAATCACCGTGTTTTCAATGGCTTATGAAATCGGAAAATTGACCCATGAGACCCTCCTGGGGCCGATCGCGGCCGCGGAGGACGCGCTTGCCCGGCTTGATGAGCGCGTGGCCCGGTCGGAGGTCGGACCGGGCTTTTCTAAGCGGGCAGATTTCTTCGATTCCGTTTCCAGTATGTGGGTCGGCGGCGAACTCGTCCATATCGAGGACCTGGTTCTCCACGATGCACAGATGGACATTCGGGCGCCCAGCCATGAGCTTGTTATTGCGCACCGCATTGTCCGGGCGCGGCGCCGCGTGTCACGGAACGATCCCGGCTGGTCGATTTCCCGGGCGGGGATCATGGCGCTGGCTGGCGTCGCGGAGGAACCTTCCGCCGAAGCCGAACCGGCCGATAGGGGAGGGGAGGGAGTGGAGCTCGACTTAGTCGATCACGATGCACTATCGCCCGAGCTGGCGGAGATCGACGAGGTACTCGCTCGCACCCAATGGCTGGTCAATGGCAATGCGGCTGTCGAACAAAGGAAGCGGGTATCGGAAACAAGCGTCGGAGAGCTGGTCATTCGCGATCCGGATTGGGATGAGGGCGAGCGGATCGGCGAGTGGCTCGATCTGGTCAAGAAGGTTGAAGGGCTTCCGGCCACACTCGCCGCAGCGGTTCTCTGGGATGCATGGGAATATCTCGAACCCCTACAGCGCCAGCACTGGCTCGGGCAGGTGCTCGTTTCGGATTTCCTGCGATCGCGCGGAAAAGTGCGGTCTCACCTGCTGGCCTATGCGGTTGGGCTGCGTGACATACCGCGCGAGCGTCGGCGAGCCCGTGATCGGACGACCAGGCTGATTGCTTACCTCGACGCGATGAACGCAGTTGCCGCCGCCGGAATGAAGGACATCGATCGATTGACACTCGCCAAGCGTCAGCTAGAGCGCCGCGCGATTGGCAAGCGCTCAACGAGCAGTCTCCCTACTGCTATTGATCTTCTCCTTTCGCGGCCAATCGTGTCTGCTCATATGGTTGCAAAAGCCGCGAAGGTCACGCCGCGCGGGGCCTTGAACCTGGTTAGCGAGCTCGGCGTGCGGGAGATGACGGGGCGAGGGCGGTATCGGGCGTGGGGGATCCTGTGACTGGTTTGCGCCCTCCTTCCGGTCGTTGGGTAGTCTCAAATGAATTCCCAAGAACTGCTGGTCCGGTTAGTGCCTCATGTGGATCATTGAGCTTTGGGGCGGCTGCGCGACTGTCGTTTCTGGTTGGGATGGGCGCCGGCGGCCACGGAGCGGAGTCTTCTACTGGAGGGCTCGGCGATCGCGGAGATGATGAGCGACTACGCGGTATTGCGGGAACAGGCGCGGGTGTGCTGATCCTCCGGCACTTGTCGCGGATTACGCGTCGCGCCCGGCGCCGAACCCGGGGCTATCGGTCGGCAAAATGAGTGATGCCTCGAAACCGGAAGATGCACCAGGCCGCGGCGATCTCAGAACGAGAGAGCTTCCGATCCGGTTCGCGATGGCCGCGACGATGGCTAGGCCAAGCCCGCTGCCATCGGTGCTTGCGTTCGCCCGTTCAAAGCGTGCCGTCAGGCGGTCGAGCATCTCGCGCGCCACGACGGGACCATCGTTCGCGACAACAAGGCGGCCGTCCGCAGTCAGCGTCACCTGGACAGCCAAATCTCCGGCTCCGTGCCGAAGGGCGTTTTCGACGAGGTTTCGGCACAGAATCCCGAATGCGTCGGGATCGAGGTCCGACATCACTGGCACGTCGGGCAGGCTCAGAACAATTCGATGTTCAACACTTGTTTTCGCCAGCTCATCGGTCACGACGCGGGCCACGGGGCGCAGATCCGACAGTTGTTCCTGTCGAAGACGCCCGCCTTCAGCCCGGGCAAGCTGCATGAGGCGTTCGGAAAGCCGGGTCAGGCGCTTGAGCATCGCCTCGATTTCGGCGGCCCGCGCTTCGGTGGCCGGCTCCTGTGTCTCCGCCCTCAGCCGCTGCGCCTGAGCGAGGGCGCCGGCCAACGGCGTTCTCAACTCGTGAGCCGCGTTCGCAGCAAAGCTGCGCTCGGCCTCGAACGCCTCGCGCAAGCGGGCCAGAAGGCCGTTGAGCGTCTTGGCCAGAGGACTGATCTCCATCGGCAGCCCCTCGGCAGGAACCTCCGACAGGTCGCGGGCGCCGCGCGCCTCCAGCCGAGCGCGGAACCGACGCAGCGGATCGAGGCTGAAGCGAACGGCAAGAATGATCACCATCAGCGCGATCGGCAGCATGATGAGCAGCGGCAGGCCGAGGCCCATCTGGATCTCACGCGCGACCGACGCGCGATGGGCCAGCGGCTCGGCCACGGTGATCCGGATCGTGTCCTGAAGCGCTGCGTCGCTGTAGAACCGGTGGGTGGCGGTCTGCCGGAACCCGGGTCCGTCCCAGGGCGGGAATACCGCCGCATCGGCCGCGTGGGATTGCAGCAGGATGCGCCCCTCGGCATCCCGCACGAGGTAGGTGAAGAACTCGTCGTGCTCCCGGATGGGCGCGAGCCGCTGCGTCACGCCCTGATCTTCCCGCCCGACGATATCGGTGACGGCCAGCGGCAGGATCCGTTCCGCAGTCTCTCGCAGAGCGCTGTCGAAGACCTCGTCCAGCTCGCCCCTGACGATGACGGCCGTCACCGTCGCCGCGACCAGCCACAACACCGTTAGCGCCAGGCCGAGCGACAGGCCGAGTCGGCCCTGAAGGCTGGCCGGCCATCTCATGGACGGCCCAGCCTGTAGCCCATGCCGCGCTCGGTCTCGATCACCGTGCTCCCGAGCTTCTTTCGCAGGCGGCTCACATGGACCTCGATGGTGTTGCTCTCCACCTCGGCGTCGAAGGCGTAGAGCTTTTCCTCCAGCTGCGCCTTGGACAGAAGCTGACCGGGGCGCGCGAGAAAGGCTTCGAACAGCGCCCATTCCCTTGCGGTCAGTTGCACCGCCTTGCCGTCGCGATGGACGCTGCGGGCGGAGAGATCGATGTCCAGCGGCCCGTGTGTGACGATGGGGTTCGGGTTGCCGCTGTAGCGTCGAGCGACAGACCCGATCCGCGCGGACAACTCAGCGAGATCGAAGGGCTTCACGAGATAGTCGTCGGCGCCCGCGTTCAGCCCCTCGATCCGGTCCGACACCTGGTCGAGCGCAGTCAGGATGATGACCGGCGTTACGTCTCCGCGCGCGCGCAGGCTCTTCAGGAAGCCGATCCCGCGACCGTCCGGCAGCATGAGGTCGAGCAGGATCAGGTCATAGGCCGTGGTTTTCACAGCGTCGCCGGCCGCATCTAGGCGCATCACCCAATCGACCGACTGCCCATCGGCCGCGATCTGGTCGCGCACCGCAGCCCCCAGCACCGTGTCGTCCTCAATCAGTAGGATGCGCATGCTCGTCCCCGTCCTCTTGCGATGACCCTCCATGATCCGTCTGGCTGACACGAAGCTGAAGCGGCGGGGTACGTCCCTTCAGGCTACCGTCAGCTTCGCCGCGCATGAATTGCGTCACGATGGCCGTAGCGAGGAGTTTGGCCCATGAAGAAGACATTGACAATTCTCGGCTTTCTCGCGGTCCTTCCGGCCGGTGTCGCGCTGGCTGACGACGACTGCTTCGTGCCGATGGCCGACTGGCAGCCGCGCGACGCCGTCGCCCGTCTGGCCGAGGAGAACGGCTGGACGGTGCGCCGGATCAAGATCGACGACGGCTGCTACGAGATTGACGGCCGGGACGCCGGGGGGCGCCCGATCGAGGTGACCGTTCATCCGGCGACGCTGCAGGTGATCGAGTTCGAATACGAGGACGACGAGGGCGATCGGCGCGACCGGGACCGAGAGGGAGGCGACGATGACTGATGCAGTGCATCGCGCCAGTGATGTCCCGGCGCCCGGCTTTCCGACACTGCCCATGATGGGCCCGTTGCTCGTGGCGTTGCCATGCCTGCTGGCCGCACTGCTCGGGTTCAACAGCTATTCGCCCTATGGCGCGGATGCCGCGCTCGGCATTGCCGTTGGGGCCGCGGCGGTCGTCGCAATGGCGCAGACCCTGATCCTCGCCGCACGGCCGCCTCTGGTGGAGCCATTGTTCGGCGGACTCGACCGCATGTACCGGGTCCACAAATGGCTGGGCATCTCCGCGATGGTTCTGATGATTTTGCATCAGCAGATCGAGCCGGACTTCGAGCGGACAGTTCGTGAAACCGGCCTTGGTGAACTGGGTGAGGAGGCGGGCGAGTTCGCCTTCAACGCGCTTCTCGCGCTGATTGCTGTCAGCTGGTTCCGGCGGTTGCCCTTCATCGGGCTGGAAATCCCCTATCAGATCTGGCGGTTCAGCCATCGTTTCATGGGCGCCCTATTTGCCATGGTGGTCTTTCACCAGTTCTTCGTCGACATGCCGACGGGGGTAGATCCATCGCTCTCGATGCTTCTGAACACATTCGGCATCGCCGGAGTGATCGCGTGGATCTATACCGAATTGATCGCCCCACGCCTGCGGCGTCGGGCGTTCACCATCACAGAGATCAGCCAGACCGGGGACACCACCACGGTGACCCTCCGCCCCGAGGGGCGGGCCATGCGGTGGCGGCCGGGGCAATTCGCCTTCGTCCGTGCGCCGGAGGCGGGGCTGTCCGAGCCTCATCCTTTCACGATCGCCAGTGCCCCGCGTCCTGACGGCACATTGGCGTTTTCGGTCCGGGCCCTCGGCGGCTGGACACGGGATCTGCCTCGGGCGCTCCGCGCCGGGACGCGCGTGCAGATCGAGGGCCCCTATGGACGGTTCGACTTCCGCAAGGGTGGTGCGCGCCAGATCTGGCTCGCCGGCGGTATCGGCATCACACCCTTCCTCGCCTGGGCGGAAAGCCTGACCGAGGCGGAGAGGCGCGACATTCACCTCGTCCATTGTGTCCGAACGCAAGAGGACGCGATCGGGGTAGAGACGCTGCGCGCTGCGGTCGCCCGCAACCCGAGGTTCAGTTTCGAGGTGGTCGTCACGACGCGCGATGGCCGGCTCACGGCCGAGCGCCTGATCGGCGCGGCGCCGTTCGCGGTCAAGGATGCCGATCTGTGGTTCTGCGGCCCGACCGGCCTGAAGGACGGGATCCTCAAGGGCCTGAAGGCACAGGGCCAGATGCCGCGGCGGGTCCGCTTCGAGCAGTTCGAATTCGTCTGAGTAGGGGCCTGTCACATCGCCACGCCAGCCGTGTGGCTCTCGCCTGCGCCTTTTGGCCCCGCTCTCACCCGCGGGGCCTTTTCTTCCTGACGGCAAGCTGAAGCGGGAATCGCCGACGCGTCAGGAAGCCCTCAGGTCGGATCTCCAGATTGTCTCCAGCAGACAAAAGGAGACCCTGCCATGAAGAAGACCCTGACACTTCTGGTCGCGTCCACGGCGCTGACCGCCGCGATCGGCGTCCCCGCCTGGAGCGCGATGCAATCCCCGCCCGACGTCCTTCGGTCCGTCGCCGCTCTCTTCGATGACGCCCCGCAAGCGATGCCGCTCGTTCTCGCAAGCGACGATGACGACAACGATGACGACCGTTGGCGGGACGGTTCTCGTCGCGGCCACGACGACGACGATGACGATGACGACGATGACTGCGACGACGACGATGACGACGACGACTGCCGCGGTGGCGCTCGCAATCCAGCGCCCGCCGGCACGGTCGCCCCTCCGCAGAACGGCCTCTTCGGGAACGGCGCTCCGCCGCAGGTTCAGGTGAACTGAACCGCTCTCGAGCTCCTCTCCAAAAAGGATCAACCCGATGAAATCGCTTCTTGCAACGCTCGCGCTCACCACCGCGCTGACGCTCCCCGGCCTCGCCATGGCGAGGCCTGTGACGCTCACCACGACCCTCAACAATTACGGCGGCGACGGGGCCTATCTCGCGCTCTACGTCACCGACACCTCGGGCGCCTATGTCGGCAGTCTCTGGATGGCTGGCGGCAAGTCCAAGTACTACGAGCATCTGAGCGACTGGTACCGAGCCACCGGCGGCGACACTGCGCAGGTCAACGGCATCACCGGCGCCAGCGTCGGCGCGGGCCGCACGCTCGAGATCACGCTCGACCTCGCCGACGCGCTCTTCGACGCGGGCTACACGCTGCACATTGACGCCGCCGTCGAGGACATGCGCGACAGTCCGAACGAGGTGGCGGTGCCGCTCACGACCGATGGCGCGGGCACGCCGGTGAGCGGCCGCCGGTACATCGCCAGCTTCGCCTACGACATGTGAGGATCGGGGCCATGATCCGTGCACTCCATCGCTGGCCGGGTCTTCTGGCCCTCGCGCTCGTCACGATCCTCGCGCTGAGTGGCGCGGCACTGTCGGTCTTCCCTGCGGCCGAACGGCTTGCCGCCCCGCAGCCGGAGACCGGGCTCACGGTCGCCGCCCTCGCGGACCGCATCGAGGCCGTCTATCCGGGCGTCGAGCAAATCCGGCGGTCGCCCTCCGGTCGGATCACTGCCTACTGGTTCGATCAGGGCGCGCCGGGTGCCGCCGTGATCGACCCGGCGACGGGTGAAGGCGTGGCCTCGGCCGACCCGAACCAGGCCGAACGCTGGCTCACCAACCTTCACCGTTCGCTGTTCCTCGGGGACGGCGGGCGCATCGCCACGGCCGCAGGGGCTGCCGCGATGCTGATCCTCTCGCTCTCCGGCGCGGCGCTGGTCGCGCGGCGGGCGGGCGGCTGGCGACACTGGTTCGCGCGCTTGCGCGGACCGCTTGCCGGGCGGCTGCACGTCGAGATCGCCCGGATCGCCGTCGTCGGCTTCGTTCTGTCTTCCACGACCGCCCTCTGGATGACGGCGTCGACCTTCGATCTCCTGCCGGATGGCGGCGCCATCCCGGCCATACCGACCGAGGTCAGTGGAGCGACGGGGTTTGCGCTGGACCGGATGGCCACGCTGCAGCAGACGCCCGTCGCCGAGTTGCGCGAACTGAGCTTTCCCTATCCCGGCGACGCTACGGACGTCTTCACGCTGAAGACCGACCGTGGGACCGGGTATCTCGATCAGGGCACCGGGGCGCTGCTGGCCTGGACTGACCTGACCGGGTGGGAACGCGTTTCGGAAACCATCTACATGCTGCACACCGGACAGGGTGCGGCGACGCTTGGCCTCGTTCTGGGCCTGATGGCGCTCGGCGTCCCGGCCATGGGCGTGACTGGCGTTGTCGTCTGGCTCGCGGGACGGAGGGGGCGGCCGCGCATCCGAAGCAATCAGCCCGCGGGACGTGCCGAGACGATCCTGCTCGTCGGCAGCGAGGGCGGCAGCACCTGGGGATTTGCGGCCACGCTCCACACCGCACTGACGCAAGCCGGGCAGAAGGTGCACACAGCACCGATGTCGGCCTTCGCGCCAGAACGCTACGCTACGGCCCAGCGGATCATCCTGCTCGCCGCAACCTATGGCGACGGCGCGGCGCCCGCCTCGGCGAAGGGCTTTCTCGACCGGCTGAACGCTTCCGACCGGGCGCCGGACATTTCTCTGGCGGTGCTCGGCTTCGGCGACCGCAGCTTTCCGGCCTATTGCGCCTTCGCAAGGGACGTCGCGGCAGCGGCGCAGGCGAAGGGTTGGCCCGAGCTTCTGCCGCTCGACACAATCGACCGGCAATCGCCGCAGGATTTCGCCCGTTGGGGCCGTGCGCTGGGAGACGCTCTCGGCATTGCGCTCGAACTGTCGCATCAGCCGGTTCTGCCGAAAACCGAGACGCTGACCCTCGTATCGCGCCGCGACTACGGCGCCGAGGTGCAGGCCCCGACGGCGATCCTCCGTTTCGCGCTTCCGCACGTCTCACTCTGGCAACGGCTGCGAGGCGACGGCTTCGCGCGGTTCGAGGCCGGTGACCTGATCGGCGTCCTTCCGGAGGGAAGTCTCGTCCCGCGGCTCTACTCGCTCGCCTCCGGACGCCGCGACGGCTTCATCGAGATCGTGGTCAAGAAGCTTCCCGGCGGCCTCTGCTCGGGTCAGCTCACAGCGCTGGAACCTGGCGACACGGTGAGCGCCTTCTTGCGCCCCAACCCCGGCTTCCGTCCGGGCCGAAGCCGGGCGCCCCTGATCCTGATCGGCGCAGGGACCGGCATCGGGCCGCTCGCGGGCTTTGTGCGCGGCAATACGCGCCGCAGGCCGATCCATCTGTTCTTCGGCATGCGCCATCCCGATAGCGATTTCTTCTACGGCGAGGAGTTCCCCGGATGGCAGGACGAAGGGCGTGTAAGCCGGCTGGTCACGGCCGTCTCGCGCGGGGCGCGTCCCCATTACGTCCAGGACGCGCTGCGCAGCGAGGCCACTCAGGTCGCAGAGCTCATCCGCAATGGCGCGCGCGTGATGGTCTGCGGCGGACGGGACATGGCCGCCGGCGTGGCCGAGGCGCTGGCCGAGATCCTCGCGACCTCCGGGCTGACGCCGGCGGTCCTGAAGGCGGAGGGGCGGTATGTCGAAGATGTCTACTGAGCTGACGAGGCACGCCCTGAATGGGGCGACCATGGGCACGCGCTGGTCGGCGCTATTCTTCGCGGAGCCGGACTTCGACCCGGCCCCGATCCGCGCGGCGCTGCAGGCGGCTGTGGACGAGGTGGACGGACAGATGTCGACCTGGAACCCGGGCAGCGACCTGATGCAGCTCAATGCGGCGCCGGTGGGAGAATGGGTGACGGTTCCAGCCCGTCTCGCCGAGGTGCTGCGCCTCGGCCTCGAGATCGGGCGTGCCTCCGGCGGAGCCTTCGATATCGGCATGGGCGATGCGGTGACAGCCTGGGGCTTCGGACCGGAGGCCGCCGCGCCGGATGGCATCCGCGCCGCGATGGAAACCTCGCGCCGCCCGGCACATGAGGTGCTGGAGATGGACGACGCCCGCGTGCGCAAGGCCGCAGTCCTGAAGCTCGACCTCAACGGCATCGCCAAAGGCTATGGCGTCGACCGGCTCGCCGAGACGCTGCGCGATCATTGGATTTCCGATGCCCTCGTCGGGATCGATGGAGAGATGCGTGCAATGGGCCTCCGGCCGGACGGTGAGGCGTGGACCATCGCGGTCGAGGCGCCGGACGCCGAGCGCCGGACGCCGCATTCGATCCTCGCGCTGCAGGATGCCGCCGTCGCCACCTCGGGCGACTACCGTCACTGGGTCGAGGTGCAGGGGCGCCGCCTGTCGCACACAATGGACCCGATGCGGGGAGTGCCGCTGATCGCGTCGCCGGCCTCCGTCACCGTCGTGGCCCGCACCTGTGCCGAGGCCGATGCGTGGGCGACGGCCCTCATGGTGCTTGGGCCGGACAAAGGTGCTGCGCTCGCAAGACGAAGCGGGCTCGACGCCCTGTTTCTCTTGCGCGATGATGATGCCAGCGCACGGGGCGTGGGAGTCGGACGACTATTT
Source organism: Stappia sp. P2PMeth1 (assembly GCF_900185735.1). Classification (NCBI taxonomy): domain Bacteria; kingdom Pseudomonadati; phylum Pseudomonadota; class Alphaproteobacteria; order Hyphomicrobiales; family Stappiaceae; genus Stappia; species Stappia sp. P2PMeth1. Next base: position 29,954 of record NZ_FYAW01000006.1, read on the forward strand.
TCCGAAGAGCCAGCGGCAATCGCCTCAGCCGAGGGGAGATGAGCCGCATGGAAACGACACGGACCGACCGCTTCAAGACCGCTATCCTGCTCATTGCCGCGACCGGCCTGATTGCGGGACTTGCCTTCTACTTTTCCGGCCGACCCGAAGCAGCGAACCTGATCTGGATCGCCGGCGTCGTTCCCGCGCTCGCTGCACTCGTGGTCGAGATTCTGCGCAGCCTGCGCTCCGGCGAGGTGGGCCTCGATATCGTCGCAGCGCTGTCGATGTCGGCGGCGCTCGTCTTCGGCGAGACCCTCGCCGCGGCGGTGGTCGCGGTGATGTATTCCGGCGGCACATTCCTCGAAGCCTTCGCCGAAGGCCGCGCCCGGCGCGAGATGCACGACCTCCTCTCCCGCGTGCCGCGGACCGCGACCCGCCACCGCAACGGCGGGCTGGAGGAGATCCCGCTCGACCACATCGCGCCCGGCGACCGCCTCCTGATCCGTCAGGGCGACGTGGTGCCGGTGGACGGCACGGTGGCCTCGGAGACGGCCTTCGTCGACACCTCCGCGCTGACGGGCGAGTCCCTGCCAGTGCGCCTCGCCCACGGCGCCGAAGCCATGAGCGGCTCCACAAACGCAGGCGAGGCGTTCGATCTGACGGCGACGAGAGAAGCCAAGGACAGCACTTATGCCGGGATCGTCCGGCTGGTCGAGGAGGCGCAGGCCTCGAAGGCGCCGATGTCGCGGCTGGCCGACCGTTGGTCGCTGGGGTTTCTGGCGGTCACGGTCAGCATTGCCTTCGCTGCATGGTGGTTCACCGGCGACCCGATCCGGGCCGTCGCCGTGCTCGTCGTCGCCACGCCCTGTCCGCTGATCCTGGCCGTGCCTGTGGCGCTGGTGGCCGGGCTGTCGCGTGCCGCGCATTTCGGGGTGCTGATAAAGGGCGCGGGACCGCTCGAGACGATGGCGCGCATCCGAACGCTGATCCTCGACAAGACCGGCACGCTGACGGACGGCCGGCCGCAGATCGTCTCGATTGATAGCCACGACGGGATGGCGGAGGACGACATACTGCGCCTCGCTGCGGCGCTCGACCAGGCGTCCAAGCACCCCGTGGCGCAGGCCATCGTTGCGGCCGCGAAGGCGCGCGGCTTCACGCTGCCGGTTCCGTCGGACGTGGCTGAGATCCCGGGTGAAGGCGTCGTGGGCCATGTCGAGGGCCGGAAGGTCATCGTCGGCGGCGATGCCTTCGTCGCCTCCCGCGTCGGACGGAGGCCCGGCGATCATTCGGCCATTGCCGCCGGGTCGGTCCTCGTCGCGGTCGCGGTCGACGGGCGCATGGCGGGGCATCTCGTGATGTCCGATCCCCTGCGCGACGGCGCGGGCGCCATGCTCGACGGGCTGCGCGGCGAGGGGATCGCGCGAATCCTGCTCGCCACCGGCGACCGCGCCGACGTGGCCGAGCGCGTGACCGAGGGGCTTGGCCTCGACGGGCTGCGCGCCGGGCTCACGCCCGACCAGAAGGTTCTGCTGGTTCTCTCCGAGCGCAAGCGCGGGCCCGTGATGATGGTTGGCGACGGCGTCAACGACGCGCCGGCCCTCGCGGCGGCCGATGTGGGTGTCGCGATGGGCGCACGCGGGGCCGCTGCATCGGCGGAGGCGGCAGACGTCGTGCTGTTGGTCGACCGTATCGACCGGCTCGGGCCGGGGATCGAGATCGCGCGCGGCGCGCGGCGCATCGCTGTTGAAAGCGTTGTCGCCGGGATCGGGCTGTCGGTCATGGGCATGATCGCGGCGGCTTTCGGCTATCTCACTCCGGTGCAGGGTGCGCTCCTGCAGGAGGTCATCGACGTTGCAGTTATCCTGAACGCCCTCCGTGCGCTGCGCATCGCGCCCCATGAACCCACCCCTCCGAAACCAAAGGCTGTCTCCTCCGGGCAGGACGACATCGCGCAAGGAGCCACGCCATGAGCCGCCTCTCGCATTCCGAAATCCACATGGTGCATCGCATCGGCTGGCTGCGGGCCGCCGTTCTCGGCGCCAACGACGGGCTCGTCTCGACGGCAAGCCTCGTGGTCGGCGTCGCCGCGGCAGGATCGGGAAAGCCGGAGGTCCTGATCGCGGGGCTGGCTGGCCTCGTGGCCGGTGCGATGTCCATGGCCGCAGGCGAATACGTCTCGGTCAGTTCGCAGACTGATGCGGAACAAGCCGATCTTGTCGATTTACACTTCAAACTGGGACTCGGACAATTTCTGGAAAAACGTTACACTTCAATTGAGACTTTTACGGCCTGAGTCTCAATTGAGGTGTAACGTTTCGTTGGCTATGCGAATGCTGCCTCTTTTTCCAAAGCGGGCTTCCAGGATTCGATGTTTTCATCGGTGATCCGCTCTGTGCCGTCTTGGATCGCCTCGATTGCAAGTTCGTTCAGTATCCCGAATACGCGAGCGGTTATGCCGTCGCCGAGGCGGGAAAGGTGTCGCAAACTCTGGCTGGACAATGCGGACGGAAGTTTGAGCGGTAGACTTCGGAGGATCGCCGTCACCAGTTCCTGGAATTCCTCATCCGCCTTCCATCTTGGCAGCACAAACTGATCCAGGCGTCGTGCCAGTTGAGTGTCGCCGGCAATCGCGTCGCGGGCTTCGGAAACGCCAAGACAGACGAGCGAAGCTTTGATCTCATTGCTAAGATATCGCAGCAGCTGCAGGATCACGCGCTGCTCTCTCGGGGTTCCAGCAAGAAGATTGTGGACCTCGTCAAATACCAGAACACGAACATTGTTGCTTTTCAGGAGGAGGACGGTCCTGATCTCAAGTTCCATGAGTGTCAGGCGTTCATTGATGCTGGCTCCCATGGCCATCAGCAATTGACCGTATATCCTGCGTTCTGTCGGGCGTGATGTCAGCGTAATTGCCAGGACCGGCATGCTTTCCACACCGGTACTGTGATCGATGATTGGTGGATGATCACGCTTGAACTTTTCCACGAGCATCGTCTTGCCCATGCCGCTGTGGCCATAAATCGCGAGGCCCGGCGGACGCGTTGATGGCGGATGGTCGCAAAGCCCATCGAGATGCCGAAGAACCCGACGAGCGCGATCAAAGCCGACCCAACGATCGGATCGAATTGCACGAATCCGTGTTTCGTTTGGCGAGTTGGCAAGTACCGCGGCGCCAGACGCCAAATGCAGGAGTTCAATCATCAATCCCAAAATTCCGTGTCGTCATCTGAATAAATCGGTTTCGCCAAATCTATAGCCGTAACGTGGCCGCTTTCCTTTTGGTCCTGTTTAGTAGGCCTTCGAGCAGCACTCCGGCGCGCTTTTGCGCTTGAGGATGCGGCAATGTCTTCAATCTGCCTTTGTTTTGCGATCGCTGCAAAGATAACATCTTCTTGCAACTCACGCCGTCCTTGGCCTCGAAGCCTTTTCTTGGCATGTTTCCATTCCCACCATGAGACGGGCGGATATGCGAGATTTCGGTACCGCGCTTCTACAAACCGGCCGTCGGACTGGCGAACGAATATTCGAGAAAGGTCTCGTGGATCATATTTGATCTCAAGCTCAGCACCCCGGCCGACATCACGTGATAGGGCGTCCGACCAGTAGCGAATCTTTTCCAGATGAATGCCGTCCTTCAGCAAGCGGCGCCGGTCACCAGGCAGAAAGCTGGTCCAGAACGCCATCCGGTCTGGCGGTAGGTCGAAATCGACTTCACCTTGCCGTTCGCGCCACACGGCCAGGGGAGGGCGCAATAGTGAGGCGTGGATACGCTGATGGTATTTGCCTACGATTTCCAGTGCGATCCACTTTTCCAGTTCGCGTAATGTAAAGGTCGCACGACCCTCGGAATCGTAGTCACCCCTGATCTTCACATTGCTGAACGTTGTGCCAGGCAGCAGATGAACAGCTCCCATCATGGTTCCGATCAGCCGCTCGATGTGTCCGCCGAAGCGGGGCGTTGCTGGCGGTCTGAACAGGAGCTTGATGCCATATTCCTTGCAAGCGTCGGCGAGCGCTCGCGATCTGAATTCGGCGCCATTGTCGCAATGAAGAACAGCTGGCAGTCCGGCGACAGGCCAAGGAATATCAATCCCCCGTTCGTCTAGCCATGCTGCTTTGTCGTAAACCGCATGCAGGAGGCAAAGGCCAACCGACGTTCTCGATGGGGCTGCCAATGACAAATGGAAACCCGCGACCATTCTGGTGCAAACATCGATGGCAATCGTCAGCACTGGCCGTCCGATGGTAAGCGGCCGGTTTATGCCGCAGCGACGATTGATGCAGTTTCGGCTGGCCGCCAATGCCAGGGCAGCAGTTGATCGAGTGCATTGATCTTGTGATCGTTGATGCGGGCCAGAATATCGGCGAGGTAGGCTTGAGGGTTGAGGTTGTGGAGTTTGGCGGTCTCGATGATGGTCATCGCATCGGCGAGCGTTTCCCCACCCGCATCGGAGCCGGCGAATAGGAAGTTTTTTCTTCCGAGCGCGATGGGTCTAATGGCGCGCTCGGCGGGATTGTTGTCGATCGCCACGCGCCCGTCTTCAAGGAATAGGCTGAAGGATGTCCAGCGCTTGAGACCATAGCGGAAGGCCTTAGCTACATCGCTCTTGCCCGAGATACGCTCGAGCTGATCCTCGGCGAAGCGCCTGAACGCGTCGACGACCGGCTTGCTCTCGGCCTGTCTGACAGCGAGGCGCTCCTGGGCCGAACATCCGGTGATGCGCCGTTCGATGTCGTAGAGCACGCCGATGCGGTTGATGGCTTCAAGCGCAATGGGGGATTTGCTCGATGTCCACTCGTCATGGAAGTCGCGCCGCAAGTGCGCCCAGCACGACGCCTCGCGGATACGCTGCTCACCAGTCATGGGATCTGGTTCGTAGAGCTGCCTGAACCCTGTATAGGCATCGGCTTGCAGGATCCCGGAGAACCCGGCCAGATGGCTTTGCGGGTGCTCGCCCTTACGATTGGGTGAGAACAGATAGGTGGCCGCCGGCGGGTCGTCGCCGGCGAACGGGGTGTCATCACGGACATAGACCCAGATGCGTCCCTCTTTGACCGCGCGTTTGGCGCCGCCCGAAGCAATCGCCACCTTGGGATCGAGAACCCGCACGGGTGTGTCGTCGGCATGCAGCCGGTCCGCTGCAAAGACATGGTCGCGAATACGCGAGACCAGAGGCTTGAGCACGCCAACCGCCTGACCGCACCAGTCGATCAGTGTCGAGCGCGGAATATCGGCGCCCATACGGGTGAAGATCTCACCTTGGCGATAAAGGGGAAGATGGTCGTCGTATTTGCTGACCAGGATGTGGGCGAGCAGCCCCGGACCTGCCATGCCGCGGGCCACCGGGCGGGTCGGCGCCGGTGTCTGCACCATGGCTTCGCATTTGCGGCACGATTTTTTGGGCCGGGCGATCTCGATCTTCTTGAGTTGCGCGGCAACCAGATCGAGGATCTCCGAGACGTCTTCACCAACCAGGCGCAGCTCGCCGCCGCAGTCTGGGCACACTGAGCCGGGATCAAGGGTGCGGCGTTCAGTGAGAACGTGCTCGTTCAGAACCGGCTTGCCACGCCGGCGGGGACGAGAGGTGTTCTGTGGCGCTGCAACGGCCTCGTCCTTGTCAGCAGACTGGTCGATCGCGGTGACCTGAGCCCCAAGTCCCCTCCGGTTTTACGGAGAGTCCTTGGGTTGATGTTTGGCCCTAAGCGGCCTGTTTTTCCAGTGCCAGATTGCTGGCAAATTCGCTGGGCGTGAGATTGCCCAACGAG
>NZ_FYAW01000043.1:0-18701 GCF_900185735.1 Stappia sp. P2PMeth1
ACCGGGATGCGGGAACCGGCGGCTTGGCCGTCGCCGGGAACCTGATCGCGCGGCAGTTCGCCACCGATGGCCCGAACCGCAAGTGGGCGGCAGACATCACCCATCTGTGGACCGGTCAGGGCTGGCTCTATCTGGCCGTCATCCTCGACCTGTACGCCCGGCGGATCGTCGCGTGGGAGGCTTCCGACCGGCTGCATGCGGGCGTGGCCCTGTCGGCCCTCGACAAGGCCATCGCCTTGCGCGGGGTGGCGCCCGGCCTCATCCACCACTCCGACCGGGGCAGCCAGTATCGCGCAACCGCCTATCAGGCCAGGCTGCACGCCAACGGCATCGCCCCCTCCATGTCGGCCAAGGGCAACGCTTACGACAACGCCATGGTGGAAACCTTCTTCAAGACCTTGAAAACGGAACTCGTCTGGCGCACCCGGTTCGAAACCCGAAAAGACGCCGTCAACGCCATCGCGCGCTACATCGACGGTTTCTACAATCCCTCAAGACGCCACTCGGCGCTTGGATACATCAGCCCCGTCCAGTTCGAAAAAATGGGCGGATAACAAAACCCCTCTCCACTTTTGCGAAGCAAGTCCAGCTCGCTCGCTTGGTTCCCCCACACGCGTGGGGATAGGCCCCGCACCTCGGCGGGCGCCGCCGCCACCATCACGGTTCCCCCACACGCGTGGGGATAGGCCCCACACAATCGGCGGTCTTCCTCTTGCTACTATGGTTCCCCCACACGCGTGGGGATAGGCCCTGCCCGAGGACCTGCGGATCGTCTCGGATGGTGGTTCCCCCACACGCGTGGGGATAGGCCCCTGCTGGTGCGCTGGGGCAGCCAGATCGCCACGGCGATCAGGTTCCCCCACACGCGTGGGGATAGGCCCAACCAGGGAACTGGCAACACCATTCGCAGCAAGGTTCCCCCACACGCGTGGGGATAGGCCCGACAACCACCCCGACGGTGCGCCCGACGCGCAGGTTCCCCCACACGCGTGGGGATAGGCCCCCGGCATCTCGAATAGCGATCGAGGACTATTCGGTTCCCCCACACGCGTGGGGATAGGCCCCGATCCATTTGCCTGGGCGTCTCCACCCGAACGGTTCCCCCACACGCGTGGGGATAGGCCCCTTCGTCCAGACCCGGGCGAGTTCCGTTTCGCGGTTCCCCCACACGCGTGGGGATAGGCCCGCTCGTCCGCGCGCGTGTGAACGACGCGATCCGGTTCCCCCACACGCGTGGGGATAGGCCCGCCTGATGTCCGGCCCGGCGCCGGCGGGTTCCGGTTCCCCCACACGCGTGGGGATAGGCCCGTGGCTCGCCACAGTCCGTTCAGTCTTGGTCCGGTTCCCCCACACGCGTGGGGATAGGCCCACCGGAGACGGCGGTGGCGGGAAGGCGGTTCCCCCACACGCGTGGGGATAGGCCATGGTCATCGGGGTCGTGTGCCGAGAGTTCGGAAGGCATTTCGAACTCGGAGCCAGAACCACGACCGCGCGACCGGCCGGTCAGCCCCCCGGCTCCGCGCTTGCGCGCGGTCGAGGTCACGGCAAAAGGGATACGAGGCCTACCCTTTGCATTGGCCGTCATCCCGGCCGCGGGCGCAGCCGGAGAGCCGGCGGGGCCAACGCCGGCTCACGGTCTCACAACGACCAGGGGCCCAACGGCCTGCGTCCCGCCAGCATCATGACACAGCCCGAACATACAGGGACCCATTGGCACCCCCGGCAGGTGTTGCCCGCTCTGCCCTCTCCTTGCGTCTTCCCGGACGAGGCCGAAGGCCGACGATCCGGGACCGGGGAGGCACGGCGGTTGCGGTGTCTCGCGCGCGCCGTATGCTCTCGGCTCGCCGGTGCCGGGGCTCGCCGGTGCCGGAGCTTGCCGGTACCGGGGCTCGCGATGCCTCCCGGAAGGACGCAGGGCAAGCGCAAGACTGCCCCCTGTCTCAGGGGCCGTCCGTTACCCATGTCTGCCGGCCGCACACGGGCCTTGCACAGAAATAATGGCGACCCCGGCAGGATTCGAACCTGCGACCATCGGCTTAGAAGGCCGGTGCTCTATCCACTGAGCTACGGGGCCGTCGCGGCGCGCGGCGCCATTCCTTGAAACCAGTCACTCCGAAAACTGGCGGGCTTGCCGCAGCCTGCCCCGCCTCGCGGCCCCGCCCCGGATCTCCTCCCCAGAATCTCCTCAACGGGATCTCCTCAACAGGATCTCCTCAGGGCCGACCCCTGACATGGCGGGCCCGGCCAGACGGGGCCATGCCGCGCAAAGCACATCATCCTTGGCGCGCCGTCCCTGGTGCCCCCTTGGCGGGTTCTGCCGCCGGCAGACCTGCCGGACCGCGATGCCCGCCGGCCCGCGTCAATGCGTCCAGGGCATATAGCGGTCGTAACGGAAATTGTCCGAATAGGCGATCTTCGGCACGCGCCGCTCGCGCGGCAGTTCCACCCGGTAGGCGATGCCGTTCTTGCGCGCGTAGGCTTCCGCCTCCTCCTGCGTCTCGAAGCGCAGGCGGAGCTGCTGCTTCATGTCGGTGGAGGAGGTGTAGCCCATCAGCGGCTCGATCGTGCGCGCCTGCTCCGGCTCGAACTCCAGCACCCAGTCATGGGTCTTGCCGCGCCCCGACTGCGTTGCCGTCTTCGCCGGGGAATAGATGCGTGCGACCATCGTGCGATGCCCCTCAAGATGTCCCGCGGCGCGCTCAGCGCTCCGCCTTTCCCGTCGGTTATTCCTTGGTTCGGCCGAGGAAGTCAACTCGCCAAAACGCCTCCCCCGCTTTCACCCCCCGGCGTTCGCCCCCAGTGCGCGCCCCCGGCGTTCGCCCCCAGTGCGCGCCCCCAGCGTTCGCCCCCAGTGCGCGCCCCGGCGTTCGCCGGCTTCCCCCGCCTGCGCCGCGCGGCGGCGCCCGCCCGCCCTTCAGCCTTGACGCCCCGGCGCATCCCCGATACACCGCAGAAATTCAGGACGTCGGGGTATAGCGCAGCCTGGTAGCGCATCTGCTTTGGGAGCAGAGGGTCGCAGGTTCGAATCCTGCTGCCCCGACCATTTCCCGGCCCCTTTCCTGGCCCCTTTCCCTGCCCCTTTCCCTGATCATCCCTCCCCAAGCCCGTTTTCCGGCGCCTTCTCCGGTCTTTTTGCCAGAAAATCCGGCCGCTTGTGGCCGTTTCCTGAAGCATCGCGCGAACAGGGCGCACGGCGCCCCTGCTCTCGCCCGCCTTGGGTTCAGGAATGCTTGGGCTCAGGAATGCTTGAGTTCAGGCATGCTTGAGTTCAGGCAGCTTGGGTTCAGGCATGGCCGCCGGCGCGCCGGCGCTCGCGTTTCACGCCATACATGCCGGATTCCGCGTTGCGCAGCACGCTCTCGAACGACATGTCGGTCTGACGCACGGTGAACAGGCCGGCGGAGGCCGAGGTGACCAGCAGGCAGGCGGGGCTGCCGTCCGGCGGGTTCCAGTGCATCGGCTGGCGGATCCGGTCGATGATCTCGTCCATCCGGTCGGTGATGTCGCTTGCCTCCGCATCGGCGAAGCCGATCATGAACTCGTCGCCGCCCATGCGCCCGACGATGTCGCCGGCCCGCACCGCCCGCTTGAGGATGCGGGCGATGGAGCGGATCACCATGTCGCCGGCAAGATGGCCGAAACGGTCGTTGACCTGCTTGAAATTGTCGAGATCGAGATAGGCGAAGCTGGCGCAGGCGGTGTCCAGGCCGATCCGGGCGATCATCCGCCCGGCCTGCAGGCGAAACTCGACCGGGTTGAGCAGCCCGGTCATCCGGTCGGTCGCCGAAAGCTGCCGCAGGCGCTGCGCCTCCTCGCGCAGCCGGTGCTGCTGCTGCAGGCTGTCGGCCAGCCGCTCGCGATGCGCCGCCGCCTCCTGCGACACCGCCAGGAAGCGCGCCGCCAGCGACTTGGTCTGGTCGTATTGCAGGATGGCGAGCGGCTCGCCATCCGCCCCCGGCACGCCGAGCCGCCAGCCGGAGAAGGTCAGGCTGGCGCCGTCCTCGCCGGGCAGCCCGATAAAGGCGGAGGTGGTGGAACGGAACGCCCGGCCCACCCGTTCCAGCAGTTCCTCCGGCGGCAGGGTCGACAGGGCGAAGACGCCCCTGGTCTCCAGCCCGTCGAACTGGCGCAGCGCCTGCCGGTTGGCCAGCCACACCCGTCCGCTCTCGTCGAGCACGATCGTCGCACGCGGCATGTTCTCCACCGCGGCACGGATGCCCTCCATCAGCAGGTCGATGTCGGGGCGGTGGTCCAGGGTTGCCATCACCGCCCTCCCCACCCGCCGGCGGCAGCCGGCATATGCAAAAAAGGTCCGGCGGCAGCCGGCATAAGCAAAAAAGCTCCGGCGGCAGCCGGCAAAACCTTGAAACTCCCGGCGGCGGCCGGCGTCAGGGGACGAGCGGTGAGCGAACGAGCGCCGGGCGCGCCCGGGGATCGCGGGATGCCGGCCTCGCTCGAGTTCGTCTTCTCGCTCGAGTCCGTCTTGCAGTTTCCGACAGTGGCCGACACCATGCTCGCAGCCCTTCCCCGTCCTCGACACGGTCTTCCCGGCGCGCCCCAAAGGGCTACCGCGGACGACATCTGCAAACGGCCGGCGCGCTTCGCTCCATAACGAGGCGGCCTGCCGCCATGAACTCGGTTCGGCGGCCCACCCGATCCGACCGCCCAACCCGACCCGACCAGCCGACCCGACCAACCAATCCGACCGCCCCAATCGGGCGCCACCAGACCGGAACCACCACCGGCAATCGGCCGCGCCGCCTCGGCGCCCCCGCTTCGCGGCAGGCCACCGGCGCCGTCCCTGCCGGGATGGTACGGACAAATCCTAGGGTGATTCGTTCCGGTGATTCGCAGCTTACGCGGAAAAAACCCTAATCAACCCCCCCTTGCCGGGGGCTGATAGGGCGAAATAACGATGCAATAACGGGGGAATGACGCCGCAAATAAGGGCTTGACAGGATTTCAGCGGGGCGCCGCATCCTGGATCGTCGGACTGTCGACCCGGTCGCCGATGCCGATGCCGAGCGCCGCGCTGGTGCCGCCCGGCACTTCCAGCACGAAGCGGACCACGGCACCGGAGGGCACCAGGGCCTCCGACAGCGGCACCGTGTTCTCGGCGATGCCGGCGATGCGGCCGCCGCGTTCGATGAACAGCATGTCGAGCGGGATCAGGGTGTTCTTCATCCAGAAGGCGACCTGGCCGTCGCTCTTGAAGTCGAACAGCATGCCGGCGTCGGCGGCAAGAGCCTCCCGGTACATCAGCCCGCGCGAGCGGGCGGCCGGCGTGTCGGCGATCTCCACCTCGAAGCGGTGAGTGGTGCCGGCGGCGGTGGTGACGCTCAGCGCCTCGCGCCGCAGCGTCAGCTCGCCGTCGCGGGCAGTGCCCGGCAGCGAGACCAGCACGACCAGCAGCAGCGCCGGAACAAGCCGGCTAAGGAACAGGCGAGCCGGCAAAAAATCGAGGGAAAACAATCGGCGCGGAGCCAGAAAGCTTTGGATCGTCCGAAACGACAGTGCCCGTGCGGCGGCCCCGGCGCCGGTGCCGGCCCTGCCCGCTCCCAAGCTCGCCCCCAAACTCGCATTATGAGTAGGGCTCGGATCGGCGAGGCTCGGAGGGGTGTGCCGCAAGGCCGGCCTCAATGCGAGGAGGGAATGTGGACGCCCTCGCCGTCGGGGCGGATCTCGGCGGCCATGCGGCCCTTCGGCCCTTGCCCGAAGCGCACCAGCACGGTCTGTCCGGGCCGCAATTCGGTGATGCCGAAGCGGCGCAGCGTCTCCATGTGCACGAAGATGTCTTCCGTGCCCTCGCCCTGGGTCAGGAAGCCGAAGCCCTTGACCCGGTTGAACCACTTGACGACCGCCGGCTCGTAGCCGCCTTCCGGCGTCACCTGCACATGGGTGCGCGAGGGCGGCAGTTGGGACGGGTGCACGGCGGTCGACTCGTCCATCGACAGCACGCGGAAGGCCTGCAGCCCACGGCTGCCCGGCGTCACCTCGCAGACGATGCGCGCGCCCTCATAGGCGGTGCGGAAACCGTCGCGTCGCAGGCAGGTGACATGCAGGAGAATGTCCGGCTGTCCGTCGTCGGGGACGATGAACCCGTAGCCCTTGGCCACGTCGAACCATTTGATCGAGCCGGCGACGACCGTCAGGTCGACCCCGGACTCCTCCGATCCCGCGTCCCGCGAGGCCACAACCGGCTTTGCCCCCAAGTCCTTCATAGTCCCGCCTCTGATACGCCGTAAGCTGGATCCGTGAGCGCACAACCGGAAAACCCCCGATTCCGCAAGGCCAAGGATAGCATCCCACGGCCCCGGAACCAGTGCATTTTGCGAAAAAGTGCCATGGTTACTCTCCTGCAACAGTTTCTCCGGCTCGCGCCGATTCGCAAGCCTTGCGCGGGACGTCGCCTCGGAAAGATCGCAAGCTTCCATTGAAGTCGCCGCGCAAGACCATATTCTCTTGCGCGACGCCGGCCCCCGCCGCGCCCCCGCCGCGCTGCGTGGGGTCCACCCCAGACACCAGACACCGAAACGAAGAGGCAGTCATGCGTTACCTGCACACCATGGTCCGCGTCCGCGACATCGACCAGTCGCTGGACTTCTACTGCAACAAGCTCGGCATGCAGGAGGTCCGCCGCCACGAGAGCGAGGCCGGCCGCTTCACGCTGATCTTCCTCGCCGCCTCTGAAGACGTGGAGGCGGTGCGCGCCGGCCAGGCGCCGGCGCTGGAGCTGACCTACAACTGGGACCCGGAAGACTATCAGGGCGGGCGCAATTTCGGCCATCTCGCCTATGAGGTCGACGACATCTACGAGACCTGCGCGAAGCTCCAGGCCGCCGGCGTCACCATCAACCGCCCGCCGCGCGACGGCCGCATGGCCTTCGTCCGCTCGCCGGACAACATCTCCATCGAGCTGCTGCAAAAGGGCGGCGCGCAGGAGCCGCAGGAGCCCTGGGCCTCCATGGGCAACACCGGAAGCTGGTAAGCGGCCGAAATCCGGGAGGGGCGCGAGGCGCCTCTCCCTTGCGCGCGTCACATGCCGAGCGCCCCGGACAGGCGCGGCGGCGCGCCTTCGAAGATGACCTGCCCTGCGGCGTCTCAGAACTACCGCACAAACTGAGAGAAGAACCGCTCACAACCGCCCGGAAACAGGCTTCAATGCTCCTTGAAACTCGTTCCGCCTGAATTCTGCTCAAAACACGGCGCTATCAGGTGTATACTGTCCCTGTACACCTCCTCGGCCCGCTGTGTCGACCACGCCCATTTTGCCCTTGGTGCTATGACCGTTTCAATATTTATGATGTCCCGTGTTACTGTTCTAGATGTTTAACTATGTGATAGCGTTAATAGGCCAGATGAATGTGAACCATGAATTTGGGAGAGGGCTCTGGTATGATTGAGCGAACAAAAGGATTTGAGCAACAGCGGACAGCAGCACAAAATGGTAGTTCCGGAGTGCCGGCATCTCTTGTCATCGTGGCACTAGGAGCAGCGGCCACTTACTTCACTCAGCTATCTTTCTTGGCGCTTATATGGGCCGTGCCGATGCTCTTCTTGGCTTCCCGGCGCCATCGCGGCATTGTGGTTGCAACCATTTTCCAGTTGGGCATCCCCTCTTTGGTTTCTGTGTTGGCTTATGTCCTCTATGACCTTAGCCATCACTACGTACAGTATGCCATTGCAACAAACCGCTTGACTGACGATGCAGTCCAGATTTCCGCATTCATTCAAATCGTTTCGACTCTCTATGCCATCTGCATTGCCTTCACACTGTGGAAAGCAACAAATGATTACGACTTATTGAAAACATTCTTAAGAGATGAAGCAAGCAAAGTTGCATCAATTATCTCATTAATGAGGTATTTTGAGAACGTAGACGAAAAAGACACGATAGAATCAATGGAAAAGATAAAGGATTATCTTGCGCAATACGTATCAATGGCCAGGCGCGGTGATGTTGGTGACATTGGAGGCTTAGATGGCATCAACGAATGCGTATATCTTGTCGAAAAATTATCGTCACCTCAAGAAAATGACAAAGTAGCACTAGAGAAGGTAATATCAGGACTTTCGGAACTTGTAATGATAAGATCGAGAAGAATAAGCTTATCTTCAAATCGCATTCCGAAATTTTTGATATTCATCCTTGGAGCACTATCAGTAGCAAGCATCTCATTATTTTTTGTTTTTGACTCACGAGAGCTAAATGTCTCTCATTTTGTGATACCCGTTCTTGCTTTCATGTATGCGTTTCTTATGGTGATGCTATTCGATTTGGATAACCCATTCGAGGGATATTGGAGTGTTAAGACAAAGGCATTCGAGGAAGTTTCCAAGGTTGTTGATGAGTTTCTAAAGGCTCGAACAACGACTTCTTCTGGATAGGGATTCGCCCCCGTCCTTGATGCTGTTTGGTGCGGCAAGGCTGTACGGAATGTATGTCTGTCCAGAGCCATGAATAGGCATCGAGAGGAAGGCGCAGCCTCGCCTGCCTCGCGGTGCGCCTCTCCCGGCCGCAGGCGCAACCGTAGATCAGGGCCTTTGACCAGCAGAGCGGCGACGATAGCTCCCGCGATTGTCCTGAGCCCCCGCGCCGCCCTCCCCCTCCTCACCAGCCTGTGGACGATGCGTCACCTACCCCCTTGCCCGCCGGGGCAAAGCTGCTTATAACCCGCGCACATCGACGGACCGGGCGCCCATCGTCTAGCGGTCTAGGACGCCGCCCTTTCACGGCGGAAACACGGGTTCGAGTCCCGTTGGGCGTACCACTCCGTCGCTGTTCCCCTCCCCGACATCGTTGCTGTACGTGATCGCCGCCTGCGGCGACACTGCGCCCCGGCAAGCCGGCGGCAACTGCCGTCACGGTTCCGCAACACCGCGCGGCTATACGGCGCCGTTCACGACCACGAGGCAGGAGAGACCGACGTGACGAGGAGCACCCCCGCCCCGCAGCAGCCAACGCCCCCCACGCCGCAGCCGCAGGGCAGCACCGGCGAGGTGTTCCGCGCCTTCCTGAAGCTCGGCCTCACCTCCTTCGGCGGCCCGATCGCCCATCTCGGCTATTTCCGGCAGGAGCTGGTGCTGCGCCGCAAATGGCTGGACGAGGCCGCCTATGCCGATCTCGTCGCCCTGTGCCAGTTCCTGCCCGGCCCGGCCTCCAGCCAGGTCGGTTTCGCGCTCGGGCTGATGCGCGCCGGCCCGCTCGGCGCCCTTGCCGCCTGGGCCGCCTTCACCCTGCCGTCGGCGCTGCTGCTCGTCGCCTTCGCGCTCGGGGCCTCGCTGTTTTCCGGCCCGCTCGGCCAGGGCCTCGTCGCGGGGCTGAAGCTGGTCGCCGTCGCCATCGTCGCCCATGCGGTGCTCGGCATGGCCCGCGCCCTGTGCCCCGACCGGGAGCGGGCGACGCTGGCGCTCGCCGCCGCCGCCCTCGTCCTGCTGGTCGCCGGCCCGCTCGCCCAGGTCGGCGCCATCGCCCTTGCCGCCCTCGCCGGGCTGATGCTGAGGCTTCCCGGCGCCGCCCCCGGCCAAGGGCCCGCCGCCGCCGCCCGCGCACCCGTCTCGCGCAGGGCCGGCCTTGTCTGCCTCGCGCTCTTCGCCCTGCTGCTGGTCGGCCTGCCGCTCGCCGTTCACCTGGTGCCGTCGCAGGCGCTTGCCGTCCTAGACGCCTTCTACCGCGCCGGCGCGCTGGTCTTCGGCGGCGGCCATGTGGTGCTGCCGCTGCTGGAGGCCGAGGTCGTGCGCGGCGGCTGGCTCGACGCCCAGAGCTTTCTCGCCGGCTATGGCGCGGCACAGGCCGTGCCCGGCCCGCTCTTCACCTTCGCCGCCTATCTCGGCGCGGTGCTCGCCGTGCCGCCGAACGGCATTGCCGGCGCGGCGCTGGCGCTTGTCGCCGTGTTCCTGCCCGGCCTGTTGCTGCTGGTCGGCGTGCTGCCGTTCTGGCAGGCGTTCCGCGCCCGCACGGGCGCGCGCGCGGCTATGGCCGGGGCCAATGCCGCCGTCGTCGGCATTCTCGGCGCTGCGCTCTACGACCCGGTCTTCACCAGCGCGGTGACGACGCCGGCGCAGTTCACCCTGGCGCTTGCCTGTTTCGTGCTGCTCACCGCCTGGAAGGCGCCGCCCTGGGTCGCCGTGCTGGTCGCCGGGCTCGGCGGCATGGCAATCGCAGCCGCATGATGGTCGAGATCGGGGTCTATGGCGGGCTGTTCCTTGCCGCCCTCAGTGCGGCGACGCTGCTGCCGATGCAGTCGGAGGCGGTGCTGGTCGGCCTGCTGCTCAGCGGCCGTCCCGTGCTGCTGCTGCTTGTCGTCGCCAGCCTCGGCAACACGCTCGGCGGGATCATCAACTGGGCGCTGGGGCGCGGCATCGAGCGCTTCCGCCACCGCCGCTGGTTCCCGGTTAGCGAGGCGGCGCTTACCCGCGCGCAAGGCTGGTACAGCCGCTGGGGCAAGTGGTCGCTGCTGCTGTCCTGGATGCCGGTGATCGGCGATCCGCTGACGCTCGCCGCCGGGGTGATGCGCGAGCGATTCCTCACCGTGCTGGTGCTGGTCGCCATCGCCAAGACCGGCCGCTATGCGGTGCTGGCCGCCGTCACGCTCGGCCTGTTCGGCTAAGCCGCCGTCACGCCAAGGCGACAACCGAGGAAATCGTCCGCGACGCATCGGTGATCGCCGGGACGAGTTCGCGCCTGACCCGCTCCTCGCTCCATTCGGGGATATAGACCGGCATGCTGATCGCCGCGACCGCCTGGCGGTTGGCGCCGATCACCGGCGCGGCGATGACGATTTCCTGCAGCATGATCTGCTGGTTGGTGATGACATAGCCGTCGCGCTGCGCCTGCGCGACGCGCGCCCGCACGATTGTCGGGTCCTGGCAGGTGAAGGGCGTCACCGGCTCCGGCAGGCCCGGCTCCATCATCCGCTCCAGCACCTCTGGCGGCGAAAAGGCCGCGATCACCTGGCCGATCGCCGTCACCGCCGCCGGCTGGCGCACGCCGATCAGCGTCGCGTCATAGGCAAGGCTGGTGTGGGGGATTCGCGCCTTGTAGACCACCTCGTGCCCGTCCAGCACGCCGAGATTGATGGTGGTGCGCAGCATCCGGCTGACCTCGATCATCCGCGGCAGGGCGCGCTCCAGCAGCCGGTCGTGGATCAGGAAGGCATAGGCAAGATCGAGCATCCTCAGGCCCGGCCGGTAGCGGCGGGTCTTGTCGTCGCGGTCGAGATAGCCGAGCGCGTGCAGCGTGTAGGTCAGCCGCTGCGCCGCGCTCTTTTCCAGCCCGGCTGCCTCGGCGATCTCGGTCAGGCTCAGCGCCGCGTGGTGGTCGCGAAACAGCGCCAGCACGCGCATGCCCCGTTCCAGCGTGCTTGCCAGCACCGGCGGCCTGGTCTGTCCGCTCATCCTGCCATCCTCTCCCCCGAAACTCCCCCGAACGTCCGCCCCCGCGCTCAGGGGCGAAAACCGCTGCACCGTGAATGCCTTGATCTGTCCCGCGCCGCCGGACCGGCAAGGCGGGACATCTTTTCCCTAAGCCGCACGATAGAGCGCCGCTTGACAAGCCCCATGTTGTCACATTTAAATATCAATGTCGATAATCACTATTCGATAAAAAACACAAAATATCGATCACAGCCGGCGCCTATCGCGCCTGACATCGATCAAGGGCGATCCAGCGCCCAGGAGGTCTCGAAGCATGTCCCGCAGCACGTCCCTTTCCGCATCGCTGAAGTCCCTCAAGCTCGGCACCGCGCTCGCCGCCGCGCTTGCGCTCGGCGCCCCCCTCGCCCCGGCGCTCGCCGGCCCGGCCGACAACAGCCTGGTCTGGTCCGCCCAGAAGGAGCTGACCGCCGCCGACACCTATTTCGACACCTCGCGCGAGGCCGTCGTCGTCGCCCAGCATGTCTATGACGGCCTGGTCTTCTGGGATCAGGAGGCGCAGGAGTTCAAGCCGCTGCTGGCCGACGAATGGCGCCAGATCGACCCGCTGACGCTGGAATTCGACCTGCGCGAGGGCGTCACCTTCCATGACGGCAGCAGCTTCGGCCCGAAGGACGTGGTCTACACGCTGAACTTCGTCACCGACGAGAAGAACGGCGTTCTCAACTACGGCGACATCAAGTGGATCAAGTCGACCGAGCAGGTCGGCGAGCGCACCGTCCGCATCCACCTGAACGAGCCGTTCCCGGCCGCCCTCTCCTATCTGGCGCTGGTCCTGCCGATCGTGCCGGACGGGCATTTCGACAAGGCCGAGACCGGCAGCGACGGCAACAAGCGCTTCGCCGCCGTGCCGCCGGTCGGCACCGGCCCCTACAAGGTCACCAGCTTCGGCAATGGCGACACCGTCGTCATGCAGGCGAACGAGGCCTATTTCGACGGCCCCAAGGGCAAGCCGCAGATCGGCACGCTGACCTACCGCACCATCGCCGACGGCGCCACGCAGATCGCCGAGCTGATGACCGGCGGCATCGACTGGGTCTGGGGCATCAGCAACGACCAGGCCGAGAACCTCGCCCAGGCGCCGCACCTCACCTCGGTCAACGCGCCGACCATGCGCATCAGCTACCTGACCTTCGACCTGAAGGGCACCAGCGGCACCGACGTCTTCACCGATGCGCGCGTGCGCAAGGCCGTCGGCCATGCCATCGACCGCGCCAACATCGCCCGCCACCTGATGGGCGAGAACAGCCAGGTGGTCAACGCCGCCTGCCATCCGGTGCAGTTCGGCTGCACCAGCGACGTCACCGCCTATGATCACGATCCGGAAAAGGCCAAGGCCCTGCTCGCCGAGGCCGGCAAGGCCGACGGCTTCACCGTCGACCTCTACGGCTATCGCGACCGCGAGGTCACCGAGGCGATCATGGGCGATCTCGCCAAGGTCGGCATCAAGGCCAACCTGCGCTGGCTGCAATATTCCGCCGCCCGCGACCTGATCCGCGAGGGCAAGGTGCCGGTCGCCAACATGAGCTGGGGCTCGTCCTCGATCCCGGACGTGTCGGCCATCACCAGCTACTTCTTCGGCGGCGGCCCGGACGATCCGGCCAAGGACCCGGCGCTGCAGGAGGCCATCCGCCGCGCCGATCTCGCCAGCGATCCGGACGTGCGCCTCGCCAGCTATGCCGAGGCCCTGCAACTGATCGCCGACGAGGCCTATTGGCTGCCGCTGTTCAGCTACACCAAGAACTACAGCTACAACGCGCAGCTCGACTTCACCCCGTCGGCTGACGAACTGCCCCGCTTCTACGCCACGAGCTGGAAGTAACGGCAGGACCGGTGCCGCGCCCGGATGCGGCACCGGTCCATTTTCGCGCGCATGAGGAGGCTCGGCGGCGCTGCCGGCGGTGATCCCCCGGTTGACTGCTATGGTGGGCCGCTCCCGTTCGGCTGCCCCATTTAGGCTGTCCCGTATGGCGTCTATCCGGTCCCTGTTCCGCAAAGGCCTGGCATGATCCGCTTCACCCTGAAACGCCTGGCGATCGCCGCGCTGGTCGCCCTCGTCGTCTCGGGCATCAGCTTCGGCCTGATGTTCGTCTCCGGCGACCCCGCCATCGCCATTGCCGGCGAGGGCGCGACGGAGGACGATCTCGTCGTCATCCGCGCCCGCTACGGCCTCGACCGCCCGATCCCGGTGCAATATGCCGAATGGGTCGGCCGCGCCGTCCGGGGCGACTTCGGCGACAGCATCTATTTCAGCAAGCCGGTGGTCACCCTGCTGGCCGAGCGCTTTCCGGCCACCGCGACGCTCGGCGTGCTGGCCATCGGCGTCGCCATCGTGCTGGCGATCCCGCTCGGCATCATCGCCGCCATCCGCCAGAACCGCCTGCCCGACCGCGCCGCCCTCACCTTCGGCACCATCGGCCAGGCGACGCCCAGCTTCTGGCTCGGCCTGATGCTGATCTGGCTGTTCGCGGTCAAGCTGCGGGTGCTGCCGGTCTCCGGCTCGCAGACGCTCGCCCATTTCGTGCTGCCGGCCCTGGTGCTCGGCTACTACGCGGCGCCCTCCATGCTGCGCCTGTGCCGCGCCGGCATGATCGACGCGCTGTCGTCCGACTATGTGCGCACTGCCCGCGCCAAGGGCCTGCTGCCGCGCCAGGTCCTGTTCGGCCATGCCATCCGCAACGCCATCCTGCCGGTGATCAGCGTCGCCGCCGTCGAGTTCGGCTTCATCCTCGGCGGCTCGGTCGTGGTGGAAAGCGTCTTCGGCATCCGCGGCATCGGCCTGCTGGCGTGGGAGAGCATCGCCCGCAACGACTTCCCGACCATTCAGGCGATCATTCTCGTCTACGCCATGATCTATGTCTGGCTGACCTTCCTCGCGGATGTGATCAACGCCTGGCTCGACCCCCGCATCCGCGTGAGCTGACCCCATGACCGCCCAATCCCTGCCGGCAACGGCCAAGCTCCCCCACCCCTCGCCGCGCCGCATCATGCTGAAGCGGGCGCGGGCCCATCGCGGCCTGCTGATCGGCGGCGCCATCGTCCTGGCGGTCGTGCTGATCGCCCTTTTCGCGCCGCTGCTCGCCCCGCACGACCCGTATGCCCAGGACCTGTCGCGGCGGCTGCTGCCGCCGGTCTGGTCGGAAAAGGGAAGCTGGGAGCATATCTTCGGCACCGACGCCCTGGGGCGCGACTATCTCTCGCGCATCCTCTTCGGCGCCCGCATCTCGCTGCTGATCGGCATCACCGCCGCCATCGGCTCCGGGCTGATCGGCACGACGCTCGGCCTGCTCGCCGGCTATTTCGGCGGCCGTGTCGACAGCATCGTCACCTTCATCATCTCCGTGCGTCTGGCGCTGCCGGTGGTGCTGGTGTCGCTCGCCGTCGTCTCGCTGTTCGGCGGCGACCTGTGGATCGTCGTCACCGTGCTCAGCCTCCTGCTGTGGGACCGCTTCGCCGTCGTCGTGCGCTCGGCGACCCAGCAGTTGCGCAACCAGGAATTCGTCACCGCCGCCCGCGCCATGGGCGCCTCCACCCCGCGCATTCTGATCGTCGAGCTGCTGCCGAACCTCATCGGCCCGCTCGTCGTCATCGGCTCGCTGGAGGTCGCCCACGCCATCTTGCTTGAATCGGCGCTCTCCTTCCTCGGCCTCGGCGTCCAGCCGCCCACCCCCTCCTGGGGCCTGATGGTCTCGGAAGGCAAGGGCCTCGTCTTCTTCGACGCCCGCCTGATCGCCATTCCCGGCGCCGCCATCGCCATCCTGGTGCTCGGCATCAACCTGATCGGCGACGGCTTGCGCGACGTGCTGACCCCGGAGAGCCGGGCATGAGCGTCCTTTCCGTCCGCAACCTGAAGGTCACCATCCCGACCCATGGCGAGCCGCTGCAGGCGGTGCGCGGCGTCGATATCAAGGTCGGCGCCGGCGAGACGCTCGGCATCGTCGGCGAGAGCGGCTGCGGCAAGTCGGTCACCTCGATGGCGATCATGCGGCTGCTGCCCGAGCGCATTTCCGTCACCGCCGACGAGATGCGCCTTGGCGACACCGATCTTCTCGCCACCAGCGAGCGGCGGATGGCCGACATCCGCGGCGACCGCATGGCGATGATCTTCCAGGAGCCGATGACCGCGCTCAATCCGGTGCTGACCATCGGCCGGCAGATGACCGAGACCTGGACCCGCCATCGCGGCGGCGGCAAGCGCGAGGCGCGCGAGCGCGCCCTCGACCTGCTCGACCGGGTCGGCATCCCGCACCCGCGCGAGCGGCTCGGCGTCTACCCGCATCAGCTTTCCGGAGGCCTGCGCCAGCGCGTGATGATCGCCATGGCCCTGCTCTGCGACCCGGACCTGATCATCGCCGACGAGCCGACCACCGCGCTCGACGTCACCGTCCAGGCGCAGATCCTCGACCTGCTCGCCTCCCTGCAGCAGGAGCGCGGCCTCGCCATGATCTTCATCAGCCACGACATCGGCGTCGTCGCCCGCATCGCCGGCCGCGTCCAGGTCATGTATGGCGGGCGCACCGTCGACAGCGGCCCGGTAGGCGAATTGCTTGGCGCGCCCAAGCACCCCTACACGCGGGCGCTGCTCTCCTCCGTGCCCCGCCGGGGCATGCGCTGGGGCCGCGACACGCTCGGCGCCATCCGCTGGAGCGACGACACGCCGGAGGCCTCCTCATGAGCGACCAAGTCATGAGCGGGAAAGCCATGAGCGACATCGTCATGGAGCTGCGCGACGTGCGCCGCACCTATCGCCTCAGCGGCGGCCTGTTCGGCGCCCCGCGCGAGCTCAAGGCGCTGGACGGGGTCAGCCTGCAATTGCACCGGGGCGAGGTGCTGGCGCTGGTCGGCGAATCCGGCTCCGGCAAGAGCACCCTGTCGCGCATCTTGCTCGGGCTCGAGGCGCCGAGTTCCGGCGAGGTCTTCCTTGACGGCGCGCCGGTCGCCTCGATCCGCCGCCGCGCCTTCGCCGCCCGCGTCCAGCCGGTGTTCCAGGACCCCTATTCCTCGCTCAACCCGCGCAAGACCGTGCGCCAGATCATCGAGGCGCCGCTGGTCATCGCCAGCGGGGTCGCGTCTGCCGAGCGGCTGCGCCGGGTGCGCGAGCTGCTCGACATCCTGCGCATGCCCGAGCGCATGCTGGAGGCCTATCCGAGCCAGATGTCCGGCGGCCAGCGCCAGCGCGTCGCCATCGCCAGGGCACTGATCTCGCGGCCGGAGATCGTCGTCTGCGACGAGCCGACCTCGGCGCTCGACGTCTCCGTGCAGGCGGAGGTGCTGAACCTGTTGATGGAGCTGCGGGCCGAGTTCGGCCTCACCTATCTCTTCATCAGCCACGATCTCGCGGTGGTCGAATATATCGCCGACCGGGTCGCGGTCATGCAGTCCGGCCGCCTCGTCGAGGTCGCCGAGGCCGAAACCCTCTTCGCCTCGCCTCAGCACGACTACACCCGCCGCCTGCTCGCCTCGGCGCTCACCGTCCCGCCCGCCAGCCCGGGCACCTGAACTCGTCTGCCTTTCCCGAAGCCGGCCCCACCCTTGTCCGGCCGGCTTCCCACTCCCCAAAAGGTCAATAAAATGACACGCCCCATCGCCACCCGGCACCTGCCCCTTTGCATCGACAGCGCCGAGCTGCACATCGTCCGCCTGCCGCTGATCTCGCCCTTCACCACCTCCACCGGCACCATGCACGAGAAGGTGTTTCCGCTGCTGGTGCTGAAGTCCGGCGAGCTGGAAGGCTATGCCGAAGGCGTGATGGACCCGCTGCCCGACTATCTCGACGACACCATCTCCGCCACCACCTACTTCCTGCGCGAGGCGATCCTGCCCAACGTCGTCGGCAAAAGCTTCGAGAACCCGCAGGAGCTGGAAAAGGTGCTGGCGCCCTGGCGCGGCCACTGGATGGCCAAGGCCACCGTCGAGATGGCCTTCTGGGACCTGTGGGCCAAGGCGCTCGGCCTGCCGCTCAAGACCCTGCTCGGCGGCAGCGGCGACAGGGTCGCCGTCGGCGTCTCGCTCGGCATCGAGGACGTTGAGGCGACCGTTGCAGCGGCCAAGCGCCATCACGCGGCCGGCTACAAGCGCATCAAGCTGAAGATCGAGCCGGGCCATGACCTCGATCTCGTCGCCCGCGTGCGCGCCGCCCTGCCGGACGCGAAGATCAGCGTCGATGCCAACACCGCCTACTCGCTCGCCGACCTGCGCACCCTCAAGGCGCTCGACGCCTTCGACCTGGAATATATCGAGCAGCCGCTCGCCTATGACGACATTCACGACCACGCCGTGCTGCAGTCGCGCATCGCGACGGCCGTTTGCCTCGACGAGAGCATCCGTTCGGCCGCCGATGCCCGCAAGGCGCTGGCGAGCGATGCCGCCCGCGTCGTCAATATCAAGGTCGGCCGCGTCGGCGGCCATCTGGAAGCCCGCCGCATCCATGACATCGCCGAGGCCTGGAGCGTTCCGGTGTGGTGCGGCGGCATGCTGGAGTCCGGCATCGGCCGCGCCCACAACATTCACATGTCGACCCTGCCGAACTTCCGCAAGCCCGGCGACACGTCGAGCGCCCGGCGCTATTTCCGCAAGGACCTGACGGTGGAATGGCTGGAGACCGAGGACGGCATGATGCCGGTGCCGGAAGGGCCCGGCATCGGCGTTCGCCTCGACCGGGCGTTCCTCGACACCGTCTCCAGCGACCGCGAGACCTTCGGCGCGGCCGCGTAAGAGCCAAGCGCGACGGGCGGCCCGCGCGGCGGGAGGAACGGCGGCCCCACCTTCGGCCGTCACACCGGGCAAGCGCAGCGCGACCCGGTGCCCATTGGCTCCCAGAGCGGCAGCGAGGGCACACCGCCCCTCCCGGCGTCTTCCCGGACGGCGCCCGCTCTCGCGCACCCGTCGCCCGGCACGCACCACGCTCTCAGTTCGTCTTCCCGGACGGCGCGCAGCGCCGAGCCGGGACCGGCGAGCCGAGGGCCTCGCGGCCGCGCTCCCCGAACGACGCCACACGCACCGTGCCTCTCCGGTTCCGGCTCGCGGCTTCGCCTTGGCCGGAATGACGCCAAGAGAGGTTGGGGCAAAGGAGGGAACGGCGGGGATGCCGACCGCCCCACCCTCTGCCGTCACACCGGGCAAGCGCTAGCGCGACCCGGTGTGGACTTGCTTCGCAAAAGTGGAGAGGGTTTCCTGGCCTTGGAGGGCTTTTGATGAAGCAGCAACGATTTACGCAGGAGTTCCGGGACGAAGCGGTTCGGCTGGTTGTTTCGGTTGGTCGTCGCCAG
>NZ_FYAW01000031.1:0-54128 GCF_900185735.1 Stappia sp. P2PMeth1
AAACCTCATCACCGTCATGGCCAAGCGCGCCGTCGCAAAACTCAAAACCTGAAACCCCGAAACCCTCAAACAGACCCACATCCCAAACAAAACACCCCGCCGGAAAAAAACCGGCGGGGTGCTCGTGCTTGCGGGAGGCGCGCTCTTCCGCAGAAGCCTCCTGAAGCGGGTGCCTTCATGGTGAAATTTCTGCCGCTTCGACGTGTAATGGTTAATGAATGGTTAATATGCAGTGTTTCTTGTAAAGTAATTAATCCAAATTTTGCCTCTATCCTGTAATATATGATCCGATGAACCGTAGCCTGAATTCGTGTAAACGCGCATTCTAGCGGCCATGGATCGAAGAACAGGCAAGATGCGGAGAGAGTCATGTCATTTTTGCGGTTGTTATTGTCAATTGCTGCAGGCGTCTGGCTGCTTGCAGCGGCCCATGCCGCCAGTCCTGTCGTGTTGACGGTGGAAGGCAGCATCGAGGGGAATGGTCCGCGTGACTTCACGATTGCCGAGTTGGAGGCCATTGGCGTAACGGCTGTAACCACATCGACCCCCTGGCATGACAAGGTCGTTACATTCGAGGGCGTCCTGCTGTCCGACCTGCTGCAGCGAGTCGGATCCAAGGGGACAATGATCGAAGGGGTTGCCCTCAACAATTTCTACGCCGAGATTCCGGTCTCCGATCTTGCCGCCTATGGGGTGCTTCTCGCTTTCAAGGCCGATGGAGCGTATCTCGGCGTTCGCGACAAGGGGCCGCTTTTCGTCATCTACCCCTTCGACCGCTTTCCGGAGTTGCGCAACGAACTCTTCTACTCCCGATCGATCTGGCAGTTGCGTCGCATCAAGCTGAAGTGAGCCGATGAGCCCGTCGCAACTCCTCAAGCGTGCGACTGCCATTGGCGAGCGGTTTCGCCATCTGGCGATAACGGTTCTGGTGGTGCTGGTCGTCGCGGTGCTGCTGCACGCCGAAGCGGTGCTGACGACCGGAGGGGCGGTGGACAGGTCGATGCGCTACGACATCGCCATGTCGGGCATGAACGGGCGCGTCGATGCGATCACCGCCCGGCAACGGCTCTCCCGCTATGCGGCGACCGGGGATCTGGCGGACGCCGAGGAAGCGTGGCTGTTCTACAATATTCTGGCCAGCCGTATCGAGACATGGTCGTCGGGGTCCTTTGGCGCATTCGTCTCCCGTTCGCCGCAGCGCA
The DNA here is from genome assembly GCF_900185735.1 of Stappia sp. P2PMeth1. Taxonomy (NCBI): domain Bacteria; kingdom Pseudomonadati; phylum Pseudomonadota; class Alphaproteobacteria; order Hyphomicrobiales; family Stappiaceae; genus Stappia; species Stappia sp. P2PMeth1. The sequence continues at coordinate 1,203 of NZ_FYAW01000031.1, forward strand.
GGGAGATGATGGAAGACCTGAGGCGTGATGTCGCCGCGATCGAAAGCGATTATCTCGCTCTGCCCGATCAAGCCGCCCTGCGGCGCATCGACCAGGTGCTGGAGAAAGTCGTTGGCATCGTTGACCGGATCGGCGGTGAGGCCCTGACGGAAAATCTGGTCGAGGCCGCCGAGATCCGGGGCACCCTGGTGGAGCGGCAGCGGCTTCAGAATATCCTGGTGGAAGTGCTGGTGGGCATCGGCGCCTTGCTGCTGCTGTTCATGTCCCTTCAGGCCCGCTCCCTGCGTCGGGCCCGGGCGGTGGCCGAAGAGGCGGCGCGGGAATTCGAATTCGCCGCCCGGCACGATCCGCTCACGGGCCTGCCCAACCGCATTGCCTTTCATGATGCGCTGGAACAGGCGCTCTCCTCCGCCGAGGGTCGGGGAGAGGGGCGCCTTGCCGTGCTCGCTCTCGATCTCGACGGGTTCAAGGCGGTCAATGACATTCTCGGCCATGCTTCGGGCGACGACCTGCTTCGTTCGGTGGCGGACAGACTGCGCCGCATCGTTGCCGACTGGCATCCGCGCGATGTGGTTTCGCGTCTCGGCGGAGACGAGTTCACGGTGCTCACGCGTGTTTCGGGCGGTGAGCAGGAGGCGGCGATCCGAGCCAAGCAACTCATCGACGGGTTGCATGAAGCCCACGCGCTCGGGGGCGGCAATGTCGTCGTCAACGCCACCATCGGCGTTGCCCTGTCGCAGGACGGCGAAGGTGGTGCTGCCATGCTGCAGAACGCAGATCTCGCGCTGAGCCACGCCAAGGCGACCGGCAAAGGCCGTGTGCAACTCTATGACGTGTCGATGCGTGCCGACGCGACGCGCCATCGCCAGATCGAGGAGGGCATCACCCAGGCGCTGGAAGATGGCGATATCGCGACCCACTACCAGCCCCAGGTCGACATGCTGACGGGGCGCATCGTCGGGTTGGAGGCGCTGGCCCGCTGGCGGCATCCGGTTCTTGGATGGATACCGCCGAGCGAGTTCATTCCTATTGCGGAGGCTTCCGGTCGGATCGTCGAGATCGGCGAGCGGATCCTTGAGCAGGCCTGTCGCGACACGCTCTCCCTGTCTGACGATCTGCCGGTAGCGGTGAACCTGTCGGTCGCCCAACTCGCGCGTGAGGACCTGGCCGAAACCGTCGCCGACGTGCTGCTGCGTTTCGGCATGCCGGCATCGCGGCTCAAGCTGGAAGTGACCGAAAGCGTCGTGATGAAGGACACGCGCCGGGCGATTTCGACGCTGAAGAAGCTGAAGGCGCTCGGGGTCTCGATCTCGCTCGACGATTTCGGCACCGGCTATTCGGCCCTGTCCTATCTGCGCAGCTTCCAGTGGGACGAACTGAAGATCGATCGGAGCTTCGTCCGCTCGCTGGAAAGCGACCGGCACAGCCTGTCGATCGTGACCTCTATTCTCGAACTGGCCGCGCGGCTCGACATCGGGGTGACCGTCGAGGGCGTCGAGACCCAGCAACAGGTGGCCCTGCTGACCGGTGCGGGCTGCCGTGTTGCGCAGGGCTTCCTGTTCGGCGCTCCGGTTCCGGTCTCCGACCTGCCGGCCCTGCTCGCTCGAAGCGCAGTGAGGTCGGGAGCCGCCGATCCGACCGTTTCGAGCGACGCGCTTGCGGCCGCTCGGGGGTTGGCCTGACTTTGCCGTTTGCCGTTTTTCGGGGAAGCTGCTAGCCAGATTTTCGGCCTTCGTGAGACGCCGGCCCGGGAGGGTGTGTCAGGCTGCGGCTTGCCGCGGGCCGATCATGTTCCACAGGAGGTCTGTGCTCCCATGTCCGACCCTTGCATCATCTGCGTGGCAATCACCGGTTCCGTGCCGCAGAAATCCGACAACCCGGCAGTGCCGATCAGCATCGCCGAGCAGGTCGAAAGCACGCAGGAGGCGTTTGAGGCGGGAGCCACGATCGCTCACTGTCACGTGCGCGAGGAGGACGGCACGCCGACCTCCGATCCGGAGCGTTTCGCCCGGCTGGTCGAGGGGCTGAAAAAGCACTGCCCCGGCATGATCATCCAGTTGTCGACCGGCGGCCGTTCGGGGGCTGGCAAGGCGCGCGGCGGCATGCTGCCGCTTTCCCCCGACATGGCGTCGCTGTCGGTCGGTTCCAACAATTTCCCGACGCGCGTCTACGAGAACCCGCCGGACCTCGTGGATTGGCTGGCGGCCGAAATGCTCGCCTGCAACGTCAAGCCGGAGATCGAGGCCTTCGACCTGTCGCATGTCTTCCAGGCGGCTGCGATGGTCAAGGACGGCCGCCTGAAGGCGCCGCTGCACGTCCAGTTCGTGATGGGTGTGAAGAATGCCATGCCGGCCGACCGCAGGGTCTTCGAGTTCTATGTCGAGACCTTGAGGCGGTTGATGCCGGACGCGACATGGACGGGAGCGGGCATCGGCCGCAACCAGATCGAACTCAACCGCTGGAGCCTTGAACTTGGCGGCCACTGCCGCACCGGCCTTGAGGACAATGTACGCCTCGACAAGGAGCGGCTGGCGCCGTCCAACGCCGCCCTGGTGCAGCGCGTCGTCGACTTGTGCCCGGACTATGGCCGCCACCCGGCGAGCGTTGCCGAAGCGCGGGCGATCCTCGGGCTTGCTGCCTGAAACAGGGTCGGAGCGATAAACGGCGTGGGGCCCGCACCGGCATGGCGCGGGCCCTTCGACGTCATGAGGTGCGACCGGACGGGCCTACTTGCCGACCAACTCGTCCTTGAGGGCCATCACGTCTTCGGCCGACATCTGGCCGACGGTCGTGACCTCGCCGGACGAGATCCGCCAAAGGCGGAAGGGGCCCGTGATGTCGCCGTATTCGTCGAAGCCGACCGGCCCGATGACGCCTTCGTACTTGATCGGCTTGCCGGCCTTGATCAGTTCGAGCGCCTTGGCGAACTCGTCCTTGCCCGCGAAGATCGGCTCGCCATCGGCGGCGACCACCTGCGGGATCGCGGCCTTGATCTCGGCGGCTTCGGCGGTGCCTGCCTTGGCGATCGCGAGGCCGACGATGGCGCCGGCATCGTAGGAGCGGTCGGCGGCGGGAGCGCTCGGTTCGATGCCGCCGGAGACGTCCTTGTAGGCGCCGTAGAAATACTCCGTCGACTTGGTCGGCGTGGTGCCCGAGGAGGTGCCGAAGGCGTTTTCCAGGAACTTCGCACCGACACTTTCGATGAAGTCGGTGGAGTTCATGCCGTCGTTCAGCAGGAAGGTCTGCGGTCCGCCCTGCGAGATCCAGGCACGGGCGATGGTGGCCCCGTCGACCGGGTAGCTGACGAGATAGAGCGCGTCCGGCTCGCCCGCCATCGCGGCCGACGCTTCCGCCGAGTAGCTCGCCTGTTTCTCGTTATAGGGCGTGACGGAGGTGATGGTGCCGCCGAGCTTTTCGAAGGCGGAGGAGAACTCCCGCACCATGTTGACGCCGAAGTCGTTGTTCACATGAATGATCGCGAGCTTCTTCAGCCCCTGGTCGATGGCGTATTTCGCTGCCGCGGTGCCCTGGAGAGCATCGGAGGTGATCGTGCGGAAGAAGTAGCCGCCGCTCTTGCCGTCGCGGGCGAGCTGGGTCAGCGTCGGCGAGGAGGAGGCGGGCGAGACCTGGACGACGCCGGCGGGTGCGGTGACCGAGGTCAGGATCGGAATCGATACCGAGGAGATGATGCCGCCGATGATGACCGGCACCTTCTTGATGTTGACGAGTTGCGTCGCCTGATCCACGGCGACATTGCCCTGGCTCTGGCTGTCGCGGGTGTCGGTGACCAGCTTGCAGCCGTCGAGAACGCCGCCGGCCTCGTTGAGGTCGCGGAAGGCCATCTCGACCGACTTGGCGCCGGCCTGGCCGTACTGGCCGGCGGGGCCGGTGAGTTCGAGGACGAGGCCGATGGTGACCTCGCAGGCCTGTGCCGCCGGACCTGCCGCCAGCGCGGCGAGGACGCCGCCGGCAAGCGCGGAAGTCCATTTCAACTTGCTCATTGCTGTTCCCCTTCTCGTTGTTCTGCCGCCGGTTGTCCGTCCGTGCGGTCCTTGATCCAGGTTTCCTGGACGAAGCGCCACGCCACCCCCAGGGGAGCGCCGGCATTCCTGGAGAACAGCGCGCCGGCCCGGCGGAAGGTGGTCCTTCCGCCGAGCTCCTGCCGTTCCACATAGATCACGAGGGCATCGTCGCCGGTCTCGCGCAGCACCGCGATATCCTCGATGGCGATTGCGAAACCCTCAGCAAACCGCCCCCTTGCCGCGGACAGCATCGATGCCAGGCCTTCGCGGTCCTGCAGGGCGCCGTCCGGGCCGATGCGATGAAAGTCCGGTTCGAAGGCAGCAAGCGCGGCGGCAAAGGCGCTGTCTTCGAGCCGGCCGGCGAACCAGTCGACGAAGAACGCGTGCCGGGCGATGATCTCGCGCGCGGCGGCAGCGCCGATGTTGCCCGCTCCCATCATGCGGCCTTCTCGTCGTTGAGGTTGTATTTCATGATGCGGCCGTGGCGGCCGTGGCGGTCGCGCTCCAGCGTGTAGACATCGCCGTCCAGCTCGCGGGCGGAGGCGAGCACCGCGGCGATCCTTGCTCGGTCGTCGGCATCCAGGGCGATATCGCAAAGGCCGAGATTCGAGGGAAGGTGTGCCCGGTTGCGCGCACCGACGATGACCGCACCGACCTGATCGCGGTCGAGCACGCAGCGGCTGGCAACGCTGGCGATGTCGGTGCCGTGCTTGTCGGCGATCTGCTTGAGGGCGGCAAGCAGCGCCTGGAACAGATCCCAGCCGCCGAAGTCCTCGATGATCAGCTTGTATTTGACCAGCGAGCGGTTCTCGAGCTCCGCCGCCGGCTCCGCCCGGCCAAGCCAGTTCTCGCTCAGGAAGCCGCCGGCGACGGTGCCGTAGCACAGAAAGGACATGCTGTTGTCGCGGGCGATGCCGGCAAGCCGCTTGGCAGGGCGCGTGTCGAGCAGGGAATACTGCACCTGCGCCGAGACCAGAGGTACGCCCGCGGCCAGCATGGCGGCGACATGGTCGCTGTCGAAATTGGTGACGCCGATATTGCGGATCTTGCCGGTCTGGCGAAGCTCCTTGAGCCACAGGGCGACGTCCAGCCAGCCGGGGGCGTTGTAGTCCCACCAGTGGAACTGGACGAGGTCCAGCCGCTCGCAGCGCAGCCGCGTCAGCGAACGATCGATCAGTTCCTCGACATGCGCGCGGTCGATGCCGATCAGTCGATCGAGGTCCGGCACCAGCTTGGTGTGAATGCAGATGCGGGATAGGGCTTCCTCTCCGCGCATATCGCGGTAGCGCGTGCGGAAGGCGCCGATCAGCTCTTCCACGCCGGTGTAGATGTCGGCGCAGTCGAAGGTGGTGATGCCGGCATCGGCGAAGGCGATCATGTCGTCGATCGCCGTGTTACGGTCGACGGCGCCGTGGCCGCCGGCGAGCTGCCAGCCGCCACGGATGACACGGGAGATGACGTGATCGTCCTTCAGGACATGGCGTTCCATCGAGGTCACGGGGTCACCCGCCGGTTGCGCTGCCGCCAGCGTCGTTTGGAAGGGGGACGGCGGTCGTCGCCGCGTGGGAGAAACGGCGCCGGCCGAGCCGCGTGATGCGCAGCCGGCTGGCGCAGTTGGGGTCGGGGCAGGCGACATCCGCGTCGCTGGTCATCCAGTCGTTGGGATGGCTCGGGCGCTGCTTGGCTGCCAGCAGCGGCAGCACGGCGGCGATGGAATAGATCGAGAAGCCCTGGCCCGGTGGCAGGTAGAGCATCTCGCCGCGCAGCTCGAAATGGTCGCCCGGCTTTGCGCCGCAATAGACCTTGCCGCCGCCCTCCGGCATCACTGCTTCGACCCGCAGATCATAGAGCTCGAAGCTGTCGTCGTCCGCTTCGTTGCTCATTGGGCTTCCTCGCCGGTTTCGGTCAGGTGCTTGCGCAGGATGTCGAAGGCACGGCCGATATCGGCCCTGAGCGCGGCCTGCGCCCCCGGCGTATCGCGGCGCGTGACCGCCTCGATGATCTCGCGGTGGAAATGGGTGGCGGAGCGGTCGACGGCGGCATCGAACAGGCGGGCGGAGGCGCGCAGATACGGGCCAGACTGCAGCCACAGGCTTTCGATGATCGGGATCATCACCTGCGAGCCGGCCGCCCGATACAGAGTGAAGTGGAAGGCGTGATTGAGGTCCGCCGCCTCACCCGAGATCTCGCGTCCCCTGGTCGCCAGAACGGCGTCGCAGGCGTCGGTCAGGCGCACGAGGTCCTCGACCAGGGCGTCGGTGACATTGGGCATGGCGAGGGCGATCACCTCGCTTTCAATGAGCGCCCGGGCGCGGGCCAGATCCTCCAGCCTGTCGCGGGAGATCAGGGGAACGCGAACGGAGCGGTTGGGCATCGCCTCCAGCGCCTGTTCCGAGATCAGTCGGGCCAGCGCCTCGCGCACGGGCATGGTGCTGGTGCCGAGGCGGTTGGAAACGTCGACGATCCGCAGGACCTCGCCGGGATCGAACAGGCCCTGGATCAGGGATCGGCGCAACTCGTCATAGACGCTGTCCTGCACCGTGCGGCGGCCGACCGGATTGAGCGGGGCGAGCGCGTCGTCGCTCTCGCCGGCATCGGTTCCCGGCATGGCGCCCGCCACGCGCAGCAGTCCGCTCGCCGTCCTTGCAGCCACGGCCTCCTCCCTGGTTTTCCGTCTTCGGGGCAGATCTTGCGCTGTGCGAGAGCCGCCATGCCGACGGAATCGCCCGGCAAGGCGGTCGTCGCGGCACCGTCGGCGCCTGCCAAAACCTGTCTGGACCATCTTTACAATCAAACGCGATCTGTGATCAAGATATGTTTGATCAAACATCACGGATCGCGAGGCGGTCCTTTGGCGACTGTCGGATGCTCACGGGGTGAACGACAGACAGAGGCGAAAAGACCCCGCCGCCGGGCGCCGGGATAAGGAGCGGATCCTTGCAGTCAGTCGGCAGCAACGGGGAGGGGACGGCGCGTGCGGCGAACAGTGGACCGTTCCCGGTCCTGTCGGCGACAGGCGTTTCCCGGCGCTTCGGCGGCAACCGAGCGGTGGACGGCATGTCTCTGGACCTGCATGCGGGCGAGATCGTCGGGCTGATCGGGCCGAACGGTGCCGGCAAGACCACGTTCTTCAGCCTGATCGCCGGAAGCCTCAAGCCGGATGCCGGCGAGATCCGTCTCAAGGGCGAGCGGATCGAGCGTCAGCCGGCGGCGCGACGCCTGTCGATGGGCCTGGGGCGCACCTTCCAGATCCCGCGCCCCTTCGCCGGCATGAGCATCCTCGACAATGTCATGGCGGCGGCGCAGAACCAGACCGGCGAGAGCATCCTGCGCAACTTCCTGCAGCCCGGCAGGGTGCGGGCTGAGGAGCGTGCGGCACGCGAGCGGGCGAAGGCGCTGATCGACTTCGTGACCCTCGGCCATCTCGTCGACCAGCCGGCGCGCGTCCTGTCCGGCGGCCAGCGCAAGCTGCTGGAGCTTGCCCGTGTGATGATGGCCGAACCGGCGGTGATCCTGCTCGACGAGCCGGCCGCCGGCGTCAATCCGGCGCTGCTCGATGTCATTATCGACCGGATTGTCGAGATCAACCGAATGGGTGTCAGCATCCTCCTGATCGAGCACAACATGGACATGATCGCCCGCCTGTGCGGGCGGATCGTCGTGATGGCCTCGGGGCGGGAACTGGCGGCCGGAACACCGGCGCAGATCATGGCCAATCGCGAGGTGACGGAAGCCTATCTCGGCGAGGTTCTGCCGGAGGGCTCGACATGACGGCCATGCCAGCCTCGCCCGCGTCTCCACTTGCGACCCGTGGCCTCGTTGCCGGCTACGAGCCGGATCTGCCCATCGTCAAGGGGGTCGACTTCACTCTGGCGCCTGGCGAGTTCGTCACGGTGCTTGGGCCGAACGGCGCGGGCAAGTCGACCTTCGTCAAGGCGATTGCCGGGCTGGTGCCACTGCATGGCGGCACCTTGCATCTCTCCGGCGAGGAGATCACGGACGAGCCGCGCCATGCGCTGGTGCGCAAGGGATTGGCCTTCGTGCCGCAGACGGAGAACATCTTCGCCACGCTCACGATCCGCGAAAATCTGCAGGTCGCCGCCGCGGTCCTGCCCAAGGCGGAGCGCCAGCCGCGGATCGATGCCATGCTTGCGGCCTATCCGGATCTTGCAAGCCGGCCGGGTGCCATCGCCGGCGGTCTGTCGGGCGGTCAGCGCCAGATGCTGGCCACCGCCCGCGCGTTGCTGGTCGAGCCGAAGGTACTGATCCTCGATGAGCCCTCGGCGGGGCTCTCGCCGAAGGCGGTGTCGGAAACGTTCCAGCGGCTCACCGAGATCAATCGCAGCGGCGTGCCGATCCTCCTGGTGGAGCAGAATGTGCGGGCGGCCCTGGCGATTGCCTCGCGTGCCGTGATCCTGGTCGACGGCCTGCTGCGCCACGATGCTCCGGCGGCGGACCTTGCTGCCGATCCGGATATCGGCCGCCTGTTCCTTGGCGCCCATGCGGACGGCGCCGCCACCGCCGGGGAGGGTGCGCGATGAGCGGCCAGATCCTGCTTGAGGGCCTGCTTGCCGGGGCGATGATCGGCCTTGGAGCGGTTGGCCTGACGCTGACCTACTCGATCCTGCGCTTTGCCAATTTCGCCCATGGAGAGCTGGTCAGTTGGGGCGCCTATCTCTCGCTGATCCTGTCGCTTGCCATCGGTGCGGTATCGGGCGCTAGCCTTGCCCCGCTCGATCCGTTCAGCGTGTCGGCGGCGCTGATTCTCGCCGTCCTGCTGGCGATGGCGTGCACCGCGCTGCTGGCGCTTCTCGTCGATCGCCTGCTGTTTGCGAGACTGCGCCGGCGCGGGGCGACGGCGATCATCGTGGTGATGGCCAGCTTCGGTGCGTCGATGGCGCTGCGCAGCCTGCTGGAATTCCTCTACACCTCGAAGCCTGCCTATTATTCCCGCGAGTTGCAGATCGCGATGCCGCTGCCCGGCGGCATCCGCGCCACGCCCGACCAGCTCTTGCTGATCGGCCTCGCCTTCGTGGCGGTGATCGCCGTTCACCTGCTGCTCACCCGCACGGATCTCGGCCGCGCCATGCGTGCGGTCAGCGAGAACCCGGCGCTGGCTGGCGTCGTCGGCATCGATACGGCGAAGATCGTGCGGGCGGTGTGGATCATCGGCGGTGCGCTCGCCTGCACCGCCGGCACAATGTCGGGTCTGCTGGTGCAGATTCGCCCCTATATGGGCTTCGACCTGCTGCTGCCGCTGTTCGCCGCCGTCATCCTCGGTGGCATCGGCTCGGTGCCGGGTGCCATGCTCGGCGGGCTGATCGTCGGTCTGTGCGAGGCGCTGGCCGTTCAGACAATAGGCGCCGAATGGCGGGCGGCGGTTGCCTTCGCCGTGATCACGGTCGTTCTGGTGCTGCGCCCCACCGGTTTGTTCGGGAGGGCGACATGAGCCTGGAACTCCTTGCCTATTGCGCCTTCTTCCTCGCGGTTGCACTGACCTATGCGGTGATCGTGCTGGGTCTCAATGTGCAGTGGGGCCAGACGGGCCTGTTCAATGTCGGCGTCGCCGGCTTCGTCGCCGTCGGGGCCTATGCCTCGGCGCTGCTGACCTCGCCGCCGGTGGAGGGGCGGCTCGGCGGGTTCGAGCTGCCGATCGTGATCGGCTGGCTCGGCGCCTTCGTCGCCTCCGGGGTGCTGTCGGCGCTGATCGGCTGGATGACCATCCGTCTGCGCGCCGACTACCTTGCCATCTCGACCTTCGGCATCGCCGTGACCATCCAGCTTGCCGTGCTCAATCTCGAAGGCGTCACGGGCGGACCGTTCGGCATCAGCCTGATCCCGCGCCCCTTTGGCGAGTTGGCCGGCCGGTCGCTCGCCTTTTCGCTTGCCAATCTGGCGCTGCTCGTCGCCGTAGTGTTCGGCCTCTACCTGATGCTCCAGCATCTGGCGAGAAGTCCCTGGGGGCGGGTGCTGAGGGCAATTCGAGAGGATGAGGTGGCGGCCGAGGCGCTCGGCAAGAGCCCGCGCCGCTTCCGGATCGAGGCGTTCGCACTCGGCGGGGCGATCATGGGTCTCGGCGGCGCCGCGCAGGCGCATTTCATCGGCTTCATCGCGCCGGAAAACTACCTGCCGATGCTGACCTTCCAGGTCTGGGCGATGCTCATTGTCGGTGGCTCCGGCAACAATCGCGGCGCCATCCTCGGGGCGCTGCTGGTCTGGGCGCTCTGGGCAGCTTCTTCGGCGGTGGTCGAAGCCTTGGCTCCCGCCGGCGAGCAGGCCCGTGCTGCCTCGCTGCAGACCGTCATCATCGGTGTCGCCTTGTGCGCCATCCTTCTGTTCCGCCCGCAAGGGCTGCTTCCCGAACCGGGCAGTGCGCGCCGCCGCCTGCCCTTCCTTCACAGATGGCGCGGCACACCCGCCGCCACGACAGGATCCGAGCGCACATGACCAGCCGCCCCGAAACCACCAAACTCGGCCCCGACCTGGAGATCAGCCGCATTCTGACCGGCCTCTGGCAGATCGCCGACATCGAGAAGGACGGCACGCCTGTCGATCTGGAAGCGGCCGCCGGCCATCTTGCCGAATACGCGGCCGCCGGCTTCACCACGTTCGATATGGCGGACCACTACGGCAATGCGGAACTCGTTGCCGGCCGATTGCTGGCGCGCCATGGCAAAGGGGAGGGGCGTCCGCTCGCCTTCACCAAGTGGTGTCCCGAGCCGGGGCCGATGAGCGAGGACGCCGTGCGGGCTGGCGTTCAGGAGCGGCTCGACCGGCTCGGCGTTGCGTGTGTCGACCTGCTGCAGTTCCACTGGTGGACCTTCGAGCATCCCGGCTGGCTCGATGCCCTCAAGCATCTTGCGAGGTTGCGCGAGGAAGGGCTCATCCGCGAGATCGGCGTCACCAATTTCGACGCCGCGCACCTTCGCGTCGCGATCGCCGAGAACCTTCCAATCGTGTCCAACCAGGTGTCCTTTTCGGTGGTCGACCGGCGCGCCGCCGGAGCCCTGACCGCCCTGTGCCAGGAGCGGGGTGTACGGCTTCTCGCCTATGGCACGCTGTGCGGCGGGTTCCTCTCCGAGCGCTGGCTCGGCAAGCCGGAGCCGACCGAAATCGCCGATTGGAGCCGCATGAAGTACAAGCGCTTCATCGACACGGCCGGCGGCTGGCAGGCTTTCCAGGGACTGCTTTCGGCGCTTGACCGCATCGCCCGCAAGCACGGCGTTTCCCTCTCCAACGTCGCGACGCGCTGGGTGCTGGAAACGCCCTCCGTTGCCGGCGTGATCATCGGCGCGCGGGTGGGCGAGAGCGAACACCGGGCCGACAATCTCCGTCTCTTCGGCTTTGCGCTCGACGACGAGGATCGCGCCCTGCTGGAAGACGCCTTCGGCGCGATGAAGCCGATCCCCGGCGATTGCGGCGACGAGTATCGCCGCCCGCCGTTCCTCACCGCTTCGGGCGACCTCAGCCACCATCTTGACCAGATCCCCAGCGTCTATACGCCGGAACCAGTGCCGGGCCGTCCCAACCGCTGGCGGCTGTCGTCGGGCAGCATCTGGGAGCCGCTGGCCGGCTTCAGTCGTGCGATGCGCATCGGCGACCGCGTTCTGGTTTCGGGCACCACCGCCACTCACGGCGCCGACCATTGCGTCGCTCCGGGCGATGCCGAGGCCCAGACCACCTATATCCTCGACAAGATCGCTGCCGCGCTCACCGCCTTTGGTGGTTCGATGGAGAATGTGGTGCGCACGCGGGTCTATCTGCAGGATGTCGGTGCCTGGGAAGGGCCCTCTAGGGCGCATGGCCGGGTCTTCGGAGAGATTCGCCCTGCCAATACCATGCTCGCCGTCGGCAGCCTGATCGGTGGCTACGAGGTGGAAATCGAGGTCGAGGCGGCGCTGGACCCGCAGTAAAGGCGCGGATGCCGGTGCTCAGCCGATGGCGCGCCAGGCGAGATAGCCGAGGCCGGTAAGGGCTGCTGCCGGCAGCAGGCGGAAGGTGATGAGGCCGACGACATCCTCCAGCGGATAGGCCGGCCGGTCGAGCCAGAAGGTCGGCCGGCTCTCGATCACGTTGAGGATGTATTTGCGCCGGTCGCGCGGGCGAACGGGCAGGCGAGGCAGATCGAAGGGGAGCATGTCGAGCACATGCTTCGTGCACAGCCGATTCTCGGCCGGGAAGTGGAAGAAGAACGGCTTGCCGCCCGTGCGCGTGTTGGTCAGGTGCGTTCCATCGAAGCGGTACAGCTTGCGCTCCAGCCCGGACTGGCAGGCGGAACTGGCGAAGATCTCCTGATCGTAGTCGAGGGCGGCGCGACCGGGGTTTTCCATGAACCACTTGTTGATCAGCGACTGGTCGCAGTCGACGGCGCTGGCATAGTCGAGTTCGCCGAGCATGGCGGCGAGCGCGCCGGCCGTTCCGATATACCCGCCTGAATTCAGGTAGCGATACATGCCGCTCCTGCCGCCGGCCGGCGGGTAGGCGCGGGAGGCGCTAAGCCGTCCGGGCAGCTTCCAGGTGAAGCCCGGCTCGGTCGAGATGACGATGGGATTTGCGAAAGCGCGGTAGCGCGAAATAAGCTCCGCCGGATCGCGGATCAGCACCACGTCGAAGGCGTCGGTATAGACGACGAGCTCGTCGGCGGGCAGGCGCGCCAGATGCGCGCCCAGCATCTGCATTGCGGCAAGATGGCCGGGATAGGGCTTGCCGGTCCACACGACGTCCGGCGCGATGCCGAACCGGGCGAGCGAGGCCCGGTAGCGGGCGAGCCCCGGCCCCTCATGCGAGGCGAGCGTGACGAAACGCGGAAAGGGCTCGCCGGTCACCCCCTGCTGTTCCCGCTCGTCCATCGCATCCTCCGCCCATCGCTGTCTGTCAGCGCTTACTCCGGCCTGCCCTGCCCGGCAACGGCTTTCAGAACAGCGGCGTGGCGAAGGAAGCGGAAGGTCGGCCTTCCCGGATCCGCTCGGCCTCCAGTTCGGCGATCTTCAGATCGACGGAGCTGCGATCGAGCATGCCCGAGACATTGTCGGAGGTCGGCAGGCTCTCGGCCACGTGCAGGTAGCGCTCGCCTGCCACCGCCAGCAGGCGGCGCAACTCAGGCAGCGGATCGGGATGGTCATCGGCGCGGATGTCGAGCCAGGGATAGGCCTCGCCGCGCACGATCTTCAGAGCCGCAGACTGCTTGCCGCGCCTGTCGCCGCCCGCGGCCTCGCCCGCCTCCATCGCGGTGAGCAGCCGATCGGCGAAGGCCTTTTGCGGATGGGCGAGATAGGCCGTCAGCGTCGCATCGAGAACCTGCGGCCCGGCCAGCATGTTGCCAGCCACCGAGACGCCCTCGGCGATCAGGTGGCCGGCCCAGTCGATGCACCGCTCTCCGGTGAAGGCGGCGCTGCGCCCCTTTGCGTCCATCACATGGAGCTGGCGGGAATGGGAACCGGCATCGCGGCCGGTCATCGCCGTCACAATCTCTTCGGCCGAGGCGCCGGCCTGCAGCATCTTCAGCCCGTCGGTGCCGTAGAGCGGCGAGATGAAGGCCTGGGTGGCGATGGCGCCGATGCCGCCGGCCATATAGGGCACGATGGCCCCGACCGCGAAGAAGCGGCTGGCGACGGCAATGCCGAACTGGCCGGAGGCCGGGTCGCGGGCCACGATCGAGTAGGTCATTCAGGCAGTCTCCCGTCAGCGTCCGGCCGCATAGGCCTGCATCAGCCGCGGCGTCGCGGCGGCACGCAGCAACCCGCTCGGGTCGCGGCGGGCGGCCGTCAGCCGGCCGATGGACCAGGCGGGCGCCACGTCGAGAGCATGCCCGCGCGCGCGCAAGGCGTCGAGCACCGGCCGGCCGAAGCTCTCCTCTACCATGATATGGCCCGGCTGGCGCTGGCGCGGGTAGAAGGACGCCGGAAAGTGGGTGGTGTGGAACAGCGGCTGGTCGATCGCCTCCTGCAGGTTGAGGTCGTGATGAGCGAGGCGCAGGAACAGCGACAACTGCCACTGGTCCTGCTGATCGCCGCCGGGCGTGCCGAAGGCAAGCGTTGGAACGCCGTTCTTCAGGGCAAGGCTGGGGGTCAGCGTGGTACGCGGCCGCTTGCCCGGCGCCAGCGACGTCGGAAGCCCTTCCTCCAGCAGGAACATCTGGGCGCGCGAGTTGAGACAGAAGCCGAGTGCCGGAATGACCGGCGAGGATTGCAGCCAGCCGCCGGACGGGGTGGCGGACACCATGTTGCCCCAGCGGTCGATGACGTCGATGTGCACCGTGTCGCCGCGTTTTTCCGACAGATGCGCCATGGTCGGCTCGTAGACGCCGGTGGCCGAGGTGCCGAGTCCCTCGATCACCTGCATGGCTTTTTGCACCTGCGCTTCGTAGCCCGGCACGATGCCGGGGCGCAGGTCGAAGGAGGCGGTTTCGCCGATCAGCGCCCGCCGGCCGGCATTGTAGGTGTCCGACAACAGATGCGCCATCGGCACGTCGGTGAAGGCTGGGTCTCCGTAATAGACCTCGCGGTCGGCATAGGCGAGCTTCATCGCTTCGGCGACCAGATGCACGAAGTCGGCGCCGACCGGGTCGACCTCGCCGATGGCTGTCCCCTTGAGCAGCGCCAGCGCCTGGAGCAGCACTGGTCCCTGGCCCCATGGGCCGGTCTTGGCAACGGTCCACTCGTGATAGTCGTAGGTGAGCGGCGCTTCCGTCGTCGCGCGCCAGTTGGCGAGATCGTCGGCGGTCAATACACCCCTGTGCCGCGTGCCGCTGGCGTCCATCGCCTCGGTCTTTTCGACGAAGGCGGCGATCTCCTCGGCGATGAAGCCGCGATAGAAGCAATTGCGCGCCGCCTCGATCTGCGCCTCGCGGCCGCTTTTCGTCTCCGCTTCCCTCAGCAGCCGCTCCCAGGTGTCTGCAAGGGCCGGATTGCAGAACAGTTCGTCCGTCGCCGGCACCCTGCCGCCCGGACACCAGGTGGCGTGTGAGGTGGGCCATTCCTTCTCGAAGAAGCCGGCAAGGCCGGCGATGGTGGCGGAGACGCGTGCCAGCATCGGATGACCGCTGCGCGCATGGTGGATCGCCGGCTCCAGAATGTCGCGCAGCGGCAGCCGCCCATGGTCGCGCAGCATCAGCATCCAGCCGTCGAAAGCGCCGGGAATGACGGTGGCCAGCAGCCCGTCGCCGGGGATCAGCGACAGGCCTTCGCGGCGATAGTGGTCGATGGTCGCGCCCGCCGGGGCCGGACCTTGCGCGCAGATCACCTCCATCTTGCCGCTTGCGGCATCATGCAGGATCACCGGCAGGTCGCCGCCGGGGCCGTTGAGATGCGGTTCGACGACCTGCAGCACGAAGCCGGTTGCGGCCGCCGCGTCGAAGGCATTGCCGCCCTTTTCCAGAATGCTCATGCCGACGGCGGTGGCGATCCAATGGGTCGAGGTGACGACGCCGAACGTGCCCCGGATTTCCGGTCTGGTGGTGAAGGTGGACATCCGATCTCCCTTGGGGGTTTTCCGTTTTGGTGCCGGGCCGAAGCTCGGGTCAGCTCTCGCGCGGGTCGAGCGCGTCGCGCAAGCCGTCGCCGAGCAGGTTGAAGCCGAGGACGACGAGGAAGATGGCGGCGCCCGGCCACCACGCCATCCAGGGCGCCTGGGTCATGAAATTCTTGGCGACGTTCAGCATCGACCCCCAACTCGGGTCTGGGGGCTGCTGGCCGAGACCGAGGAAGGACAGGCTCGCCTCGGCGATGATGGCGGTCGCGACAGTCAGCGTCGCCTGCACCAGCACCGGCGCGAAGACGTTCGGCAGGATGTAGCGCCACATGATCGCAATGTCGGAAAGGCCGATGGCCCTCGCGCCCTCCACATAGTCCTCCGTCTTGACCGACAGCACCTGACCGCGGGTCAGGCGGATGAAGATGGGTGTTGCCGACAGGCCGATGGCGATCATCGCATTGGTCAGGCTGGGCCCGAGAAAGGCGGCAAGCGCGATGGCAAGGATCAGGAACGGCGTCGCCAGCAGCGCGTCGGTGATGCGCGAGATGATCTGGTCGGTCCAACCGCCGAAATAGCCGGAGAGGAGGCCGAAGGGTACGCCGACAGCGACCGCGAGCAGTACCGAGACGACGCCTGCGAGGAGCGAGGCGCGGGCGCCCCAGATCATGCGCGACAGGAGATCGCGGCCGATTTCGTCGCTGCCGAGCCAATAGAGCTCGGACGGCGGCTTGCGGATCGCCGACCAACTCGTGGCAGCCGGGTCGGCGATCGGCAGGATCGGCGCCAGCACGGCGATGGCGACGAAGAAGGCGACCAGTACGAAGCCGAACAGGGCACTCCTGTTGCGCTTCAGCTTCTTCCAGGCGCGGCTGCCGCCGCGTGCGGGCAGGTCGCCGTCATCGGCTCCGGTGAGCAGAGCGGGCGCGGTCACAGCGTTGCCCTCATGCGCGGGTTGAGCAGGAAGTAGAGCACGTCGGCGATGAGGTTCATCAGGATGAAGCCGGCGGCGGTGCACAGGACGACGCCCTGCACGACCGCGTAATCGCGGGTAAAGACCGCGTCGACGATCAGCTTGCCGAAGCCGGGAATGGTGAAGATCTGTTCCGTCAGCACCGCGCCGGCCAGCAACTCGCCGAACAGCAGCGCGCCGAGGGTGACGATGGGCAGCAGCGCGTTGCGGAAGGCGTGTTTGAGGATGACGATGCGCTCGCCCAGCCCCTTGGCGCGGGCGGTGCGCACATAGTCGGCCTTGAGAACGCCGAGCATGGCCGAGCGCGTGTGGCGCATCAAGGTCGCGGCAAGCGCGGTTCCAAGGACGAAGGCCGGCATGATCATGGTCTGGAACGAGCGCACCGGATCCTGGAACGGCGAGGTGTAGCCGGAGGCGGGCAGCCAGCCGAGTTCCACCGACACCAGCAGGATCAGCATGATTCCAAGCCAGAAATTCGGGATCGACAGGCCCGACAGGGCGACGAAATTGGCGATGTAGTCGATGGGGCCGCCTTTCTTCACTGCCGACAGGATGCCGGCGGGAATGCCGATCGCCATTGCGATGATCATCGCCATCACCGCGAGCTGGATGGTGACCGGCAGCTTGTCGAGGATGAGTTGCAGCACCGGCTGGTTGGTGCGCAGGGAGACGCCGAGGTCGCCCTGCACGAGGCCGCCGAGCCAGTAGGCATATTGGTAGAGGATCGGATCGTTCAGCCGGTATTTGTCGCGAATGAAGGCAAGCACCTCCGGATTGCGGTCCTCTCCGGCAAGGACCAGGGCCGGGTCGCCCGGAAGGAGCTTTTGCAGCGTGAACACGAAGACCGACACCAGCAACAGGGTCGGGATCGCGATCAGCAGGCGTCTGGCGATGAAGGTCAGCATGAACGGGCCATATCCGTAAGGCTGCGGGACCCGGCAGTCCGGGCCCCGCAGGGGTTACATCAGGATTTGAACTTGACGTCCTGCAGGCGGATCATGCCGTCCGGAAAGGGGACAAAGCCTTCGACCTTGCCGTCCAGCGCCCAGATCCAGGTCTGGTGATAGAGGTAGATGATCGGCAGATCCTGCGAGAGGATCTTGAGGGCCGCGTCATAGCTCTCCTTGCGAACCGCGATGTCGTTGCTGGTGCGCGCCTTGTCGAGCAGCGCATCGACCTCCGGATTGCAATACTTGCTGTCGTTGATGCCGCCATTGCAAGTGAGGAACTGGTGGATGTTGCCGTCCGGGTCGGTGCGGCCCGACCAACCCACCTGGCTTGCCTGATAGTTGCCGGCGGTCTGGTCGGCGAGCAGACTGGCGAATTCCATCGACTTCAGCCTGACGATGAAGCCGGCCTCGGTGGCCATCGACTGCACCACCTGCATCAACTGGGTCTGGACGGGGTTGTTGGCGACCTGCACTTCCAGCTCGAAGGTCTCGTGGCCGGCCTCCTTCATCAACTCCTTGGCCTTGGCGATGTCTCGCCCCGGAACCGGCACCTCCTTGTCGTACCAGGGGCTCGTCGGCGGGAAGGGCTGGTTGCCGGGCGCGAAGACGCCCTCGAATACGACCTGGTTGATCGCGTCGCGGTCGAGCGTCAGTTCGAAGGCCTGGCGCAACCTCGGATCATTGCCGAAGGGGTTGTCGCCGCGCTCGCCATTGCCGATGTTGATGGTGATGCCCTGATAGCCGAGGCTGACCGCGTCGGCATAGACGAGACGGGAATCGGCCTTCACCGAGGCGGCGTCGGTGGCCGCCAGCCGTTCCAGCATGTCGAGATCGCCCGAACGCAGGTTGGCGAGGCGCACGGTCGTGTCGGGGATCGGCAGGAAGGTGACGCTGTCGAAGTGGATCGCGTCGGCGTTCCAGTAGTCGGTAAAGCGCGTCAGCACGATGCGGTCCTGCTGAATGCGCTCCTTGAAGACGAAGGGGCCGGAGCACACCGGGTTGGCACCGAAATCGGCGCCGGCGGCAGACGCTGCGGTGGGCGAGATCATCATGCCGGCCCGGTCGGAGAGCTGGGCGAGCAGCGTCGCGTCGGGCTCGTTGACGGTGATCGCCACTTGCATCGGGCCGGTCACCTCGACGCTTTCGATGGACTGGACCTCGCTCTTGCGGCGGCTTTCCGGCAGGGTTTTCGACCGCTCGATATTGGCTTTCACGGCCTGCGCGTCGAAGGGCGTGCCGTCATGGAAGACGACCCCTTCGCGCAGGTCCATGGTCAGCACCTTGCCGTCTTCCGACCATGACCAGGCGGTCGCCAGCATCGGCACGATCTCGAGCTCCGGCGTGATGTCGACCAGCTTGTCGCAAAGCGAGGCATAGACGATACGGCCGACAAAGGTGCGGGACTGATCCGGATCGAGAACGTCCGGATCCTCCTGGAGACCGATCCGCAGGTCGGCGGCGGCGGCCGGCAGCGCGACAAGGGCGCTGGCACTCAGCAGCAAGGCTGCAAGAAGACTCTGTCGCATTCTCAAGGATCCTCTGGTCAGGTTCTTTTGTTTTCAGGTTGCGGGACGGGAGTTCTGCTGGCGTTCGCTTCTGTCCCGGTAAAGCGAAAGGCGATGACGGGCGGCATGCGAGGCCTCCGGTTCGATGAGTGCAGCCTGACCCTCGGCCGCCATCCGCTGCCAGTGGTGGCAGGCGACGTGGCGGCCGGGCTCGACTTCCTGCAGCGGCGGGTGGACGGTCGAGCAGCGGCCATCGGCAAGCGGGCAGCGGGTGTGGAAGCGGCAGCCGGGCGGCGGAGCGAGCGGCGAGGGCACGTCGCCGGCAAGCTGCACCGCCGCCTTGCGCGCCCGTGGGCTGGGGATCGGGATCGCCTGCATCAAGGCGCGGGTATAGGGATGGCGCGGTGCGGCGTAAACGGCGTCCGTCTCGCCCTGCTCGACGATCTCGCCGAGATACATCACGGCCACCCGGTCGCTCATGTGGCGGATCACGGCAAGGTCATGGGCGATCAGCACCAGGGTCAGGTCATATTCCTGCTTCAGATCCTCCAGCAGGTTGATCACCTGGGCCTGGATCGACACGTCGAGCGCGGAGACCGGCTCATCCCCGATCAGCACCTTGGGGCCGGAGGCGAGCGCCCTTGCAATGCCGATGCGCTGGCGCTGGCCGCCGGAAAACTCATGCGGGTAGCGGTCGGCGAATTCCGCCCTCAACCCGACCCGGGTCAGCAGGCGGGAGACTTCGGCGCGGCGCCACGCGGCATCTCCTAGGCCGTGGACGCGCATCGGCTCGTCGATGATGGCGCCGACGCTCATGCGCGGGTTGAGCGAGGAGAAGGGGTCCTGGAAGATGAATTGCAGGTCCTTGCGCAGGCGCCGCATCTCGCCTTTCGGCAGGGCGGCGATGTCGCGTCCGCCATAGAACACCTCGCCCTCGCTCGGCTCGATCAGCCGCAGCAGCAGCCGGGCAAGGGTGGACTTGCCGCAGCCGCTCTCGCCGACCACCGCCAGCGTCTCGCCGCGACGGACCTTCAGCGACACGCCATCGACGGCCCGCACGCTCTGGCGCTCGCCGAAGAGCTTCCATCCGACGGGGAACCGCTTGGCGAGGCCCCGCGCCTCGAGGATCACATCCTGTCTGTCGCCGCTCATGCCGCGTCTCCGAAGTGGCGCTCCAGCGGCGCATAGCGGCAGGCGACGGCATGGCCGGCGGAGATCTCCGCGAGCGGCGGCGCTTCCGTCCGGCAGGCGGCGTCGGAAAACGGGCAGCGCGGGGCGAAGCGGCATCCCGCCGGCATGCGCTCGACCGTCGGCACCATGCCGGGAATGGCGGCGAGCCGGCCGCTGCGCTCGCCGAGCGAGGGAACGGAACTGATCAGGCCGAGCGTGTAGGGATGCTGGGGGTCGTCGAAGATCGTGGCCACCGGCCCGGTCTCGACGATGCGTCCGGCATACATCACCGCGACCTTGTCGGCGATTTCGGCGACCACACCGAGGTCGTGGGTGATGAGGATGAGCGCCGTGCCGGTTTCCTGCTGCAATTCGCGCATCAGGTCGAGGATCTGCGCCTGGATGGTCACGTCGAGCGCGGTGGTCGGCTCGTCGGCGATCAGCAGGCGCGGATCGTTGGCAAGCGCCATGGCGATCATCACCCGCTGGCGCATGCCGCCGGACATCTGGTGCGGGTAGTCGTCGAGCCGGCGTTTGGCAGCCGGCACCTTGACCCGCTCCAGCATCTCCAGCGCGCGGGCCCGTGCCTCGGTCCGCCCGACGGGGCGGTGGCGGCGGACGATCTCCGCGATCTGCTCGCCGACCGTGTAGACCGGGTTCAGCGAGGTCATCGGCTCCTGGAAGATCATCGCCATGCGGTCGCCGCGCAGCCTTCCCATCTCCCGGCGCGAGAGGGTGAAGAGGTCGCGCCCCTCGAACAGGGCGCGGCCGCGCACGAGCTCGGCCGGGGGCATCGGCAAGAGGCCCATCAGCGCCAGCGAGGTCACCGACTTGCCGCAGCCGCTTTCGCCGACGATGCAAAGCGTCTCGCCGGCAGCGACATCGAAGCTGACGCCGTCGACGACGTTGGACGAGCTGTCGCCGAAGCGAAGGGCCAGATCGTCGACGACCAGCAGCGGCGTCCGGGATGCGACCGTGGGTGCAGCGCCGGTCTCACTCGACATCTGCGTGCCCCTCGACGGTCTGCAGCATCAGGCGTTCCTGCAGGCTGAGCAGGTGCTTGCGCATGGTTCGCTCGGCGGCGACCGGGTCGCGGCGCTCCAGCGCGTCCACCAGTTCCTCATGCTGGGAATGGTAGAGACGTTGCGAGCTCGGCGTGCGCAGCGCCTCGCGTACATGGCGCCAGTTCTCGTCCTGGCGGACCCGGTCGACCACATCGAACAGGGCGAGGAACAGGGTGTTGCCGGCGGCCATGGCAACGGCACGGTGCAGTGAGCTGTCCCACAGCTCGCGGCTGTCCATGTCGGTTGCCCTGGCGACCTTGTCGGAGATCTCGCGCATGCGGGCAATGTCGGCGGGAGTGGCGCGGAGTGCGGCGAGGCGGGCCAGGGCCGGCTCGATGCGCAGCCGCACCTCCATCACCTCGAACATGTTGCTCATTTCGGGCAGATAGCGGATGCGGCTCTCGGTGCCGCTGCGGGCGGCGGAGATGAATGTGCCGGCCCCCTGGCGGCGCCAGATCCGCCCCTCCGCTTCCAGCACGTCGAGCGCGCGACGCACGGCGCGGCGGCCGACGCCGATCTGTTCGGCCAGTTCACGCTCCGTCGGCAATTGGTCGCGTGCTTCCCGCTCCAACTGGTCGACGATGATGCGCAGCCGTTCCAGCGCCAGGCTGGAATTGCGCTGTGTCTGAGTTTCGTCTGTCACGGAAGTCGCGTTCGCCTCGTACCTTTTTGTTTATTGGTTCCATTATTGGCGCGAAATCTCGGGCCTGGCAAGCCGGTGCCGCTGGGTCTGTTCGCACTGCTCTCAGAGTGAGCGGTGCTGCCTTCATCCAGATCACTTCAGAGGTGATCTGCCGAAAGAACGGGCGTGTTCTGCCCTCGAACCAATCACTTATTGGTTCGGTTGTTGCTGGCTCTGTGGGGGGCTGTGCGGCAGTCGGCGGCTTGTGAGGGGGCGCGCGCGCCCATATGGTGGCGCTTCCTGTTTTTCCGACCGGAGTTTCCCATGCAGATGAGCGTATCCGTCAGCGGCCTCTATATCGGCAAGGCGCGTCAGCGATGGGACGGCAAGCCGCCCTCGGCCATCGGCAAGCTGCCGGTGACGGATGGGCTCGATGTCGGGCTGGAGGGGCTTGACGGGGACGAGCAGGCCGACCGCAGCGTGCATGGCGGGCCGGAGAAGGCTCTGCACCACTATCCGGCCGACCACTATGCCTATTGGGCCGCGCGATGGCCCGAACATGCCGGGCGACTTGTCGCCGGCGGTTTCGGCGAGAATGTCTCGACGGTCGGGGTGACCGAGGCCGATGTCTGCCTTGGCGACCGGTTCCGTATCGGTACCGCCTTGGTGGAGATCTGCCAGGGCCGCCAGCCCTGCTGGAAGCTGCCGGCCCATACCGGCATCGACGAGATGGCGGTCGCCATGCAGAAGAGCGGGCGGACCGGCTGGTACTACCGGGTTATCGAGGAAGGTCGGATCGCGGTCGGCGACACGATGGAACTGGAGGCGCGTCCGCTGCCGGACTGGCCGCTCGACAGGATCGTCGCCGCCCGCTTCGATCCGCGTCTCGACCCGGCGATCGCCGCGGCCATCGCGGCGTTGCCGCCGCTCTCCGCGTCCTGGCGCGCGTCGTTCGGGAAAAAGTCGCAAGGCGGCTTTTCCGAGGACACCACGGCCCGCCTCAAGGGCGCATGACTCCTTGCCTGGGCATCGGACACGGGTGCCCTTCGTGTGTGGCTGTGGACGGGGGCCCGCGATCGGGGACTTGCAGGAGCGTGATCTCCTGCTAAACCTGATTGGCAATTCCCCGGAGGGGCCTTTGACGACGGAAGATATATCGCGCGTGCCGCATTCGGTGTTTTCGCTGGATGCGGTGCCGGTTGCCGAGCAGTTCGACGTCTGGCGCGAGAGCATCGGCTGCCTGTTCGAGGTGGACGTGCCGAAGGAGCGCCGGGCCGAGGGCTTTCGCGCCGAACTCGACGCTCATGTCATCGGCGACCTGGCGATGGCGCGCACCCATACCCAGGCGCAGGAGTGGGCGCGTTCGTCCGCCACCATCGCCCGCGACGGCATGGATCATCTGATGATCCAAATCTACGAGGCCGGGACGATGGAGTTCACCCATCGCGGCCGCGAGCAGGTGTTCGGCCAGGACGCGCTGGTGGTCTTCGACCTCGCCCAGGAGATGCGCTCGCGCACCAGCGACTTCACCAATCTGTCGCTGCTGCTGCCGCGTCCCTTGATCGAGCCGTTGCTGAAACAGGCCGGCGACCGGCATATGCAGATCATCTCGGCGCCGGGCAATCCGCTGGCCCGGCTCCTCATCGACCATGTGACGGCTCTGAAGTCGCTGGCCTCGGGGATGAGCCTGTCGCAAGCCACGGAAGCCAGTGCCGCGACCCTCGCGCTCACCGCCGCCTGCCTCAACGCGAGCAAGTCAGAGGATGGGCAGGGCGAGGCCGGCATCGCTTTCGCGCTGCTGGTGCGGGCGCGCCAGCGCATCGCCGAACACCTGCGGGATCCGGACCTGTCACCGGCGCGGGTGGCTCGCCTCTCCGGCGTCTCGCGCACCCGCCTCTATGAGATGTTCGAACCGTTCGGCGGTGTCCTTGCCTATATCCGCGAGCAGCGGCTGCGGCTTGCGCTGCGCATGCTGATCGACCACCGCTTCGCCGAACGGCCGATTTCGGCGATCGCCGCCGACTGCGGGTTCGCCAACGACAGCGCCTTCTCGCGGGCCTTCCGCGCCCGCTTCGGCACGACGGCGCGCGACATGCGCGCGGCCCCCGCTTGGGCGCATCGAAGCGGCCGTGAATTCGACCGCGACCTCGACCGTCGCTACGAGGAGTGGATTCGCCTGCTCAGCGCCTGAGGGGCAGGCGAGACCGAGGCCTCGCCTGTCTCTTTCGCGTCAGCGCCAGGCGACGACCTTCCCGGAGGAGCCATCGAGCGGGCCGTCCATGCGGTTCGTGCCGCTGAGACGAAGAACGGCGACACGCTTGCTCATCATTCCGTTCAGGACAACCTCGTTGCCGCGCAGCGACCAGCTTGTGACGCTTTGCAGCTCGGTGCCGATGCAGCCGAACGTCGAGGCAAAGTCGCCCATGCCAGCTCCGGTCGGGCGCAGCGACAGTCGGCATTGCCTGCCGTCGACATCGACATTCCAGTCTCCGGCGATCTGGCCCTTGCTGACGGGGGCGGGAGCGGCGGCTGTGGATTGCCCCATCATCGCGCCGAACAGCATCGCGGCGGCATTGCCCATCGCGTTGGGATCGACGCGCATGGACGCGGTGGTGCTGGACGATTTGGTGTGGCGGGTGCCGTCTGGCGTCTCCCAGGATTTCGTCGAGGACGACAGGGTTGCGGTGCGCTGGATCGGCGAGGCCGCCGGCGCCTGCGTGCTGCCGAAAGCCGGCGCGCCGAAGGACGGGGCGGCAAAGGCCGGCGGCGGCGGTGGACCGGAGCTCGCCGGTGCCTGGCAGCCGGCAAGAGCGGCGGCAAAGAGAAGGGCAGCCGTCAGGCGGCCGCGAGACGACAGCGCGGGAAGGGATTGGGTCATGCGCGTATCCTGAAACCGTTTTTGAAGTCCGTCCGGAGGTTCGTGCCACACTGCCCCCCTGGTGCGGCGGATGGCACGCCGCCCCTTCTTGTCGCCAGACACGCCAGCCGCCAAGCAGGGGCGGTCAATGCCGGACGCAGTGCCGAGAAAAACGGACGTCCTGCAAGGCCGGGTCGCGGCGTCTTCCACCCTCATCTCGTGACGGGTGTCACATCGCGTCGTACCGCAGCCGCTATTGTGGCTTTGCCCGCCTGCAGTTGTGCGCGGTGTTTCATGCATCCGGTGGAGGTTCGTTTTGCGACAGACAGGAATTGCCGCGCTCCTGGCGACGGCACTGGCCGTGCCGTCCGTGGCGGCACAGGACACGCAGCCCGACACGTTGCTCGTGATCGACATGTCGAACTCCATGTGGGGACAGATCGACGGGGTGGCCAAGGTCGAGATCGCCCGCGAGGCCCTTGCGGGGCTCGTCGACACCCTTCCCGACGGCGCGCCGACCGGCCTGATTGCCTATGGCCACCGGCGCACCGGCGATTGCGGCGACGTCGAACAGGTGGTGCCGATCACGCCGCTCGACCGGGCGGCCCTGAACCGCGCCGTGGCGGCGATGAAGCCGCGCGGCAAGACGCCGATCACCGAGGCGCTGCGGCAGGCGGCGGCCAGTCTCAACGCCAACGACCGGCCGGCGCGGCTGGTGCTGATTTCCGATGGTATCGAGACCTGCGGCGGCGATCCTTGCGCGCTTGCCCGCGAGCTTGCCGCCGGCGGCATCGACTTCACCGCCCATGTCATCGGCTTCGACATCGCCTCGCGCGCTGATCAGGCAAAGATCGCCTGCATCGCCTCGGCGACCGGCGGGCGCTATTTCAACGCCCGCAATGCCGGGGAACTGGCGGAGGCGCTGAGGAACTCGACAGAGGCAGTTTCGGCGGAGCCGGCGGGCTTCCCGGTGGCCTTCAGCGCGGTCGAGGCGGAAACCGGCGCGCCGGTGAGCGGGCAGGTCGACTGGACGGTGGTCGATGCGGCGAGCGAGCAGCTTGTCGCAACGCTCGGCGGCAACGAGGCGAAGATGGATCTTGCGCCCGGTGACTATCTCGTCAGCGCCACGGCCGGTGAGCGCGCCGGGGGTGTCGAGGTGACGGTCGCCGATAAGGGCGCGGCGGTCGTCGTCAGGCTCGCCAGCGATGTGCCGCAGGCAAGCATTGTCCTGGCCGTATCCTCCGCCCCGGCAGCCTCCACCGTCTCGGTCAGCTTCACCGGCCCGATGGAGGAGGGCGACTTCCTGCGTATCCTGGATGCGGGCGGCCAGCGTCTGGAGGTCGACAACTGGGCCTGGATCCGTGATGGCAGTCCGCTGGACATGCGCCTGCCGTCGGAGGTGGGCAGATATGCCGTTGCCTATGTGTGGGCGAAGGGCGGGGATCGCATCCTCGCCACCGCTGCTGTCGAGGTGACGCCGGCGGATCTTGCGATCGACCTTGCGGCGGAGGTGCCGGCCGGCACGATGACGCAGGTGTCCTGGCGCGGCCCGAACGGGGATCGAGACTATCTTGCGTTCGTGCCGGTTGGGGGCTCGGCGGATGCGTCCGGAAACCGTTACGCCTATTTAGTGGAGGGGCCGGTGCTGACCATGCAGGCGCCGTCCGAGCCCGGCGATTACGAGGCGGTCTATATCGCCGGCAATGACGGCCAGGTGATGGTCCG
The DNA here is from genome assembly GCF_900185735.1 of Stappia sp. P2PMeth1. NCBI lineage: Bacteria > Pseudomonadati > Pseudomonadota > Alphaproteobacteria > Hyphomicrobiales > Stappiaceae > Stappia > Stappia sp. P2PMeth1. The sequence continues at coordinate 27,560 of NZ_FYAW01000031.1, forward strand.
CAAGGCCTTCAAGGTGGTCGAGTCGCCGGCGTCGGTCTCGGTCGAGGGCCCTGTCGTGGTCGGCGGTTATGTGACTGTCGCCTGGACGGGCCCCGGAGGCAGCCGCGACTGGGTCGGCTTCGCCCCTGTCGGCTCCGATGCGGGCAGCTATCTCGGCTGGGCCATGCCCGAGGGCACCAGCGTTCGCCTGTCGACGCCGGCGGTCGCGGGCGACTACGAACTGCGCTACGTGCTCTCGGCTTCGGACGGGGTGAAGGTGCTGGCCTCGCTCCCCGTCACCGTGGCGGAGGCCGAGGTGACGCTCGAGGTCCCGGCAGAGGTCGTCGCCGGCAGCGAGGTGCGGGTGACGGCGCAAGGTCCGGTGGCGAATGCCAACTGGATCGGCTTCGCACGGCCTGACGAGGGCGATGCCGCCTATATCGGAGGGGCGTGGAACAGTGCCGAGAATATCGCCGACGGCCATATCACGGTGATGGCGCCGACGGAGCCGGGCCAGTACGAGCTGCGCTATGTGATCGCCACCGGCGAGCCCCGTGTCGTCGCGCGGGTGCCGGTCACGGTGAAGTAGGGCGAGCGCTGCCAATATATCGACACCCCGGCAGGCGGATGACCTGCCGGGGTGTCTTGCATTTGGCGGAAGCGATCCGTCCTACTTGATGCCGGCGCGCATGAAGCTCTGCACGAACTGCCGCTGGAACAGCAGGAAGGCAATCAGCAGCGGGCCCGAGGTCATCAGCGTCGCCGCATTGATCACCGACCATTCGATGCCGGAGTCGATGGCGGAGAAGATGCTGAGGCCGACCGTCACCGGGCGCGTGTCGACCGAGTTGGTGACGATCAGCGGCCACAGGAAATTGTTCCAGTGGTGGCTGACCGAGACGAGGCCGTAGGCGAGATACGTCGGCTTGGCGAGCGGGATATAGACCCGCCACAGGATGCCGAGCACCGTGGCACCCTCGATGCGCGCGGCCTCGTCGAGTTCGCGCGGCACGGTCATGAAGGTCTGGCGCAGCAGGAAGATGCCGAAGCCGGAGGCGATATAGGGCAGGGCGATCGCCGGGATCGTGTCGACCAGGCCAAGGATGCGCATGGTCTTGTAGTTCTCGACGATCAGGATGTCCGGCATCACCAGCAATTGCAGCAGCACCAGGGTGAACAGGATCGAGCGGCCGGGAAAGGCGAAGCGCGCGAAGGCATAGGCGGCGAGCGTGCACAGCAGGAACTGGCCGGCGAGGATCAGCGTCACCAGCATGAAGGTGTTGAGGAAGTAGCGCGCGAAGGGCGCGGCGCCCCAGGCCTTCTCGAAATTCTCGAAGGTGAGCGGCGCCAGCAGCTCGAAGCGGGCCTCGTAGGCGGACGGGTGGATTGCCGTCCAGATCGCGAAGGCCAGCGGCAGGATCCACAGCAGCGCCAGCGCCCAGGCGGCGAGCGTGTTGAGCGCGCGGTCGAGGTCGAAGCGCCGGCGGCGCGGGCGGGCGGGGGCGTCGGCTGCGGCGGTCATTTGTAGTGCACCCTACGGTCGAAGAAGAAGAACTGGCCGATGGCGAGCGCGCACAGGATCGCCAGCATGGCGACGGTCAGCGTCGCGCCGTAGCCGGTCTCCCAGTATTTGAAGGCCGTCTCGTAGATGTAGAACAGCAGCAGCGACGAGGCGTTGTCCGGACCGCCATTGGTCAGGATGAAGATGTGGTCGACCAGGCGGAACGAGTTGATCACCGCGTTGATCGACACGAACAGCGTCGTCGGCATCATCAGGGGGAAGGTGATGCGCCAGAAGATCGTCCAGCGGCCGGCGCCTTCGATCTTCGCCGCTTCCACCAGGGAGGGCGGGATCGCCTGCAGCGCCGCAAGGTAGAAAATCATGAAGAAGCCGGCTTCCTTCCACACGGTGACGACGATCACCGCGTTGAGAGCGGTCGCCGGATCGCCGAGCCAGTTGGTCTGCGGCCAGCCGAACAGGGTCGATGCGGCCTGGTCGATAAGGCCGAAGCCGGGCGTGTAGAAGAACAGCCAGATATTGGCGACGGCGATCAGCGGCAGCACGGTCGGGGTGAAATAGGCCATGCGCACGAAGCCGCGTCCGGCCAGCCGGTCGTTGACCCACAGGGCCATGGCGATGGCGATGGCGATGGATGTGGGGATCGTACCGAGGGCGAACCACAGATTGTTGCCGAGGACCTTCCAGAAGACCGGGTCGCCGATCATCCGCTCGTAGTTCTCGAGGCCGATGAAGCGGGCCGGACGGCGTCCGCGCGGAGTGGAGTAGAAGCTGTTCCACAGCGTCATCACCGCCGGCACATGGGTGAAGGCGAAGAGGAAGAAGAGCGCGGGAAGCAGCAACAGCCACGCGTGAACCCACTCGCGGCTGCGGATCAGCATCGGCACTCTCGCCTGTCCTGTCGGGGTCGTCATCGTCGTCGCCCTGGTTCGTGTCGGGAGCTGCCGCCGGAGGCGGTCAACCCGGCGGGGATCGGCGGCAGATGCCGCCGATCCCCTTCTGGTGTCGTCGGGGCGCCGTGCGCCCCGCAGGCTCAGCGATACTCGGCGAGGATCGCGTCGGCCTGGGCCTGGGCTTCCTGCAGCGCAGTTGCCGCGTCCTTCTGGCCGGTGATGGCGGCGGCCAGCGCATCGTTGAAGATCGTCGTGACGCGCTGGTTCTGGTAGGTGGACAGCTCAGCGACGGCGAATTCGAGCTGGTCGCGGGCAACCGTCGCCGGCGGGAACTCGGCCGCGTAGGTCTTCATCGCCTCGGTTTCCCAGGCATCGGGACGCGGGGCGACATAGCCGGTGGCGATGGTCCACTTGGCCGCCTGTTCGGGGCCGGTGATCCACTTCACGAAGTCGGCGGCGGCGGTGAGCTGCTCCTCGGATGCGCCCTTGAACAGGTAGAAGTTGCCGCCGCCGGTCGGGGCGCCGCGGCGCTTGTTGGCCGGCAGCATGGCGACGCCGAACTCGAACGGCGCGTTGTCACGCACGTTGGTCAGGTTGCCGGTGGTGGTCCACATGATCGCGGTCTGCCGCTCGAAGAAGGCCTTCGGCGTCGCGCCCCACTCGACGATGCCCGGCTCCATCACGCCGTGCTTGGTGGAGAGGTCGACCAGGTATTGCAGTGCCTCGGCCACCTTCGGATCGTCGAAATTGGTCTTGTTGCCCTCGCTGTTGGCCAGGATCACGTCGTTCTGCGTCGTCAGGCCCTGGAACAGCCAGTAGGGGAAGCCGGAGCTCGGGATGCGCACGCCCCACTGGGTGACGTTGCCGTTGGCGTCCTTCTTGGTCAGCTTCTTGCCGAATTCGACCAGCTCTTCCCAAGTCGCCGGCGGCGTCTCGGGGTCGAGGCCGGCCTCCTTGAAGGCCTCCTTGTTCCAGTACATCACCGGGGTGGAGCGCTGGAACGGGATACCGTAGGTCTTGCCGCCGGTCTGGCTGTTTTCCATGAAGGCCGGATAGAAGCCCTCGATCCAGGCCTTGTCCTCGTCGCTCTTCAGGTAGTCGTCGAAGGGGACGATCAGGTCCTCGTCGATCAGAGTGAACATGTCGGCCGACAGCGCCATGGAGAGCTGCGGCGGCGTGCCACCGCGCGAGGCGGTGATCACCTTGGCGATGGTGTCCTGATACGAGCCGGAATAGACGGCGTCGATCTTCACGCCCGGGTTGTTCGCGACATATTCGTCGGTCAGGGCCTGGATGGTATCGGCGGCCTTGCCGCCGACGGCCACCGGAAAGAAGAACTGCAGTTCGACGGCCTGGGCGGAGGCCCAGGTGCCGAGTGCCAGTCCGGTTGTCAGGGTCGCCGTGGCGGCGGCCTTCATCAGCATCGATTTCAACATGTCTGCCTTCCCTCATGTTGTGCCGGCCGCTTCGCGCTGGCTGTGCCGGCGTCACGTCCCGCGCGTGGGGCGGGAGCGTTTCCTGTCGGGGCCGGGAGCGACCGGCCCGTCATTCGTCTGGGTCCGCCCGCGGGTTCAGCCGGCGAGCCGGGCTCCGGCCGCCATCGCCAGATCATCGCGGCGGTGGCCGGCGGTGCCGTCGAAGACGTGCAGGTCCTGCGGCGCGAAGCCGAGGCGGATCTCGGTGCCTGTGGCGATGTCGTGGTCGCCAGGCAGGCGGACGGTGAAGGTCGCACCGTTCGCCGCGCAGTCGATCAGCATGTCGGCGCCGAGATATTCGAGGCTGGTAACCCGTGCGGCGAGCGGACCGGCGGCGGCGAGCGTCAAGGCTTCGGGGCGCAGGCCGACCTTGTGGGCGGCGAGATCGGCATCCACATGCGCCAGCAGCGCACCCGGCAGCACGTTCATCGGCGGTACGCCGATGAAGCGGGCCGCGAATGGCGTCTCGGGCCGCTGGTAGAGCGCGCGCGGATCGCTCGCCTGTTCCAGCCGGCCGCCATTCAGCAGCACCACCTGATCGGCCATGGTGATGGCCTCGACCTGGTCGTGGGTGACATAGACCATGGTGAAGCCGAGCTTCTTCTGCAGCGCGCGGATCTCCACCCGCATCTCGTGGCGCAGCTTGGCGTCGAGATTGGAGAGCGGCTCGTCCATCAGACAGACCGGCCGCTCGGCGATGATCGCCCGCCCCAGCGCCACGCGCTGCTGCTGGCCGCCGGACAGTTGCGAGGGTTTGCGGTCGAGCAGGGCGGACAGGCCGAGCAGATCGGCAACGCGCTTCAACCGCGCCTCGCGCTCGTCCCTCGCCATCCGGCGCACCTTCAGGCCGAAGACGATGTTCTCGGCGACGTCGAGATGCGGAAACAGCGCATAGGACTGGAACACCATGGCGAGGTTGCGCTCGGCCGCCGGCAGATGGGTGACGTCGCGCCCGCCGATCAGGATACGTCCCGCATCGGCGCTTTCCAGGCCGGCGATCATCCTCAGCGTCGTCGACTTGCCGCAGCCCGAGGGGCCGAGCAGGACGGTGAAGGTGCCGGCGGGCACGCGGATCGACAGGTCGTCGACCGCCTTGTGGGCGCCCCAGACCTTCGAGACAGTCTCAAGCCGGATTTCCTGCCCGCCCGGGCGGGTGTCGGTCGCGGTCATCAGCGCTCCTCGCCGGTGTTGGTGCACACCACGCTCTCGCGTCCGGCGGCCGCGAGCAGCGCCTGGATGGGAGCGGGCAGGGCGGTGTCGCAGAACACCGCGGCAACGTCGGTGATGTGGCCGCCGCGTACGTGCGCCGGGCGGCCGAACTTGCTGGCGTCGAGCACCAGGAAGGCGCGGCGGCAATTGGCGAGGATCGCCTGGCGCGCGGCGACCTCGTCCTCGTGGAAGTCGAGCAGCGTGCCGTCGGCATCGACCCCGGCAACGCCGAAGACGCCGATGTCGACCTTATAGGCGGAGAAGAACCGCTCGGTATCGGCGCCGAGGATGTCGCGGTCGCCGTGGCGCAGCCGGCCGCCGGCGATGGTCACCTCGAAACCGGGGTTCTGCGAGGCCGAGAAGGCGACATGCAGGTTGTTGGTGAAGACCCGGAGGCCCTCATGCCGGGTGAGCGCCTGCATGACGATCTCCGGCGTCGTGCCGATGGAGAAGGCCAGCGAGGCGCCGTCCGGCACATGGCGCGCGACCGTCTCGGCAATCGCCCGCTTCTGTGGCAGGTTCAGGATCTGGCGACGCGCATAGTGCAGGTTGCCCGCCGGGGCCGGCGGCTCGACACCGCCATGGGTGCGCCGCAGAATGCCGTGCTCGCACAGCCGGGTGAGATCGCGCCGGATGGTCTGGGTGGTCACCTCGAAGCGCTCGGCCAGCGCTTCGACCGAGGCGAAGCCGTTCGACTGCACGAGGTCGGCGATCTCGCGCTGGCGCGCGGTTATGGTCAGGTCGCCGGTCATGAGCGACTGTCTTCCTCCCGAATGCGGACGTTCCGTCTCTACTTCGTTCATATGAACATAGCACAACGCTCATATGAACATACAATGACAGAATTATCCGATCCGGGAGGTGACCGTTCTTGGGAGGCCTGTCTGTTCTGCGGAAGGGCTTGGCCGAGCGAGCGGATTGCGGTTTGCCGGCCGCGATGAGGCAGATGGCTCGCGCTGGCGGCGGAAGACGGGCGCCGCCCCCTCTTCCGCCGCCAGCGGGCCTCGTCTCAGTCGGCTTTCACCACTTCGACGAGTTCCGCTACGGCGATGCCGGCCGAGCCGAGATAGCCGACCACGATCAGCGCCTCGCCGATGATCGCCGGTACGTAGTACAGCGCCTCCTGCACGTCGGGAACGAACAGGAAGCGCGTGGCCTGTCCGGGAATGACATTGGTCAGCGCCCGCGACAGGCCGAGCTTGGCGAGCGTGTCCTTCTTCGGACTTGCCGCGTAATTCCAGGAGATCATTCCGATATTGGCAAAGCCCCACAGCGTGACGGTCAGTTCCGCCGTGTAGGTACGCGCCTTGCCGCCTGGGAACGCCAGGATCAGCAGCCCGCGCGTCGGCCCGGCGATCACCTGGCAGATCCAGATGACGCCGGCGAAGCCCGGCTGCCCGGCCGGGCAACTCGGCGCCGGCGAGCCAGGGCGGATCAGCCAGGGCATGGTGGCGAAAGTGGTGACGTAGCGCATCAGGACGGCGGCAAGGCCAGCAAGGTTCTTGCCTTTCGGGGTCCAGCTCCTTGAGTAATTCTTCAGCCCCTCCGGCACCCTGCTGCCCTGATCGGGGATCGCTCCGGTGGAGCTGAGGAAGCCGGTAAGCCCGTCGGTGAAGATGCGCACCACCATCGCCGCCGCATAGATGCCGAGCGAGACACCGGCCACCACCTTTTCCGAGGTGCTGTCGAACAGCACCTGCTTGTCGGTCGCGATGCCGAATTTCGATTTCACCCAGTCGACGGTGACGTAGTTCTTATAGGCCTCGAGCGAGGCTTCGTCCGGGAAGGGCGCCTTGCCGGTCGCCAGCTTGTAGATCAGCGTCGCCGGGATCGCGACCAGCCAGGACGCGATCTGGCTGACCCGGATCGACAGGCTCTTGCCGGTGAAGAACTTGTAGAGCTGCGACAGGACCGGGATTTCCCATTCCGAGAACAGCACGTCGCGGAAGGATTCCACCACTTCCCGAACGAGATCCATCAGCGTCGCGATGACGCCCTTGGCTGCGTCGAGCGCGAAGAGCGCGACGCTCTCCATTAGCTTGATGACGCCGCTCATCAACAGGTTCAGCGCGTTGTTGGGATCGTCGCCAATGGCGGTGAAGAAGGTCAGCGCCTCCTCGAATGCTTCCTTGCCGTCGCCGAACTGGAAGTTGTTGGCAAGGTCCTCCATCATTGCGATCAGCCCGTCGAGCGAACTCGACAGGGCGCTGGAACTCATCAGGCTGACCGTGCTGCCGCCCCGCTCATCGGCCTTGCCGCCGTTCTGCTCATAGGCGTTGGAGAACAGATTGTGCTCCATCTCATACGCCTGCTCGTCGGTCATCTCCTGTTGCGAGGAGAACTGGTCGTAGGTCGGGTTGTCGTCCTTGTTGAGCTCCTGGATCATCGTGTCGACGACGGATTGGAGCGACTCCTTCAGCGTGTCGATGCCGGACAGGATCATGTCCTTGACGTGGTCGACGCCCGCCGCCGTGAAGTCGAGCAGCACCCGCGTATTGTGTTCCACCGCCTCGGCCATGCGCCGGAAGTCGCCGAGGTTGAACAGGAAGGCGAGCCATTCGAAGAGCTGGCGCAACTTCACCTTCAGCCAGTTCCAGACGCCCTGCACGAAGTCGAAGGCCTGCTGGACGAACTCGATGATCGCCTCGAACACCTTGCCGGCAATCTCGAACAGCACCCGGCCGATGCCGTCGATGATCTCGACGACGATCTTGGTCAGCCCGTCGATGACGAATTTCGCCGCGTTCTTGATGCCGTTCCAGACATCGCCCCAGTCGATGCCGAGGAACCCGGCGACCTCCGCGCCGTCGTCATTGGCCGCCGAGGCCCGCATCGCGGCGAGTCGCTCGCTTTTCCACGTCGCGACCTCGGAGACCGTCATCGGCTGGTATTGCGGGAAGCCGGAGGTGAAGTCGATCGACCAGGCCGTGCCGGACATGGCGCGCAAATCCAGCCGCGGGTCGAAGCCGCGCGCCGCCATGCGCCGCGACACGGTGTGATAGACGACCCTTGCGGCTTTCGTCTCGCGCTGGCCGGCGATCTCCATCGAGGCCTGGGTGATCTGCTGCAGGCTCTGGGCATATTCGTCGCTGCCGCGATACTCGGCCGGCAGCAAGTAGTTGCCGGCGGCATCCTTGGCGTTCTTGATGTCGGCGACCGAAAGGCTGGCGAGTTTCTCCTGCAATTGCAGGTTCGGCTCCACCACGATCGGCGTGCCGGCCAGCGTTCCCGGCGTCTCGACATAGAGCGTTGCCGCCGCCAGCGCCGTCGCCTGCTGGTAGATCACCAGCTTGCCCCCCGGTCCGGTCTGCGCCGCCACCCGTTGGAGCTGGCTGCAGCGATAGGAGCGGCCGTCGACGAACAGGGTGACGAGGAACGAGGCCTGGATCGACACGGGCGCGAAGGACAGCGGCATGCCGTCCTCGTCGAGCACCACCATCTCCAGCGCATGGGTCTCGACCGGCACCATGTCGTTGTCCTGGCGCAGCAGGTCGATGCGCTGGTCGAACCACTGGCGCGAGGTCGGCGACTGCCAGAAGCGGGTGAGGTCGCCGGCCGCCGATACGGTATAGGCCTCCGCATAGCCGGCCCGGTCGCGCCCGACGGTGAAGATCGTCGCCTTGGAGCCGGGGTCGGACGGGATCTCGTTGCCGAGCGGAAACAGCGTCTGCCACACCGGCTCGGCGCTGCGGCCGCTGCCGGGTGCCTGGCCTGCGCGCCACAGCCGCCCGTCGGTGCCGATGCCGAAGACCTGCAAGAGGTCGTCGAAGGTGACGGAGGCGTAGATCTCGGTCAGCGGCACGCTTTGCGCGGGATCGACCTGGATCCAGTCGTCGAACTGTTTCACCGTGCCGGATTGGTATTTTTTCTCCTTCTTCAGCAGCAGCTTGCCGGTGCCCTGCTCGACCGCGAAGATCGCGAGCCGGTCATTGGCATCGGCCACCACATAGAGCGCCGTCGCCTTTTTCGGTCCCAGCACCCGCAGCGCCGAGGTGCGGTCGCTGGTCTCGCTGAACAGGACCGAATTGTCCTTGCCGATAGCGAAGATCGCCGATTGCACGGCGCTGTTGGCGACCATGGCGATGGTCTTGACCTGCGCCTGGGTGCCGCCCGGCCCCATCACCGGCGCCCAGACCGGCCCGGCCCATTCGCTGCTGCCCGGCTTGAAGAAATTGTTGGCGAGCAGGCCGTAATTCTCACCCGGCACGTCCAGCATGACATTGACATAGACATTGCCGGTGATGCCGCGCGCGCCGCGGAACTGGCGGATGGTCTCGCCCGCATCGCGCGGCTTGGTCTCGCGCTGGTAGTAGCTGGCGGTGGTCGGTTGATATTCGGCAAGCGAGAGCTGGCCGTTGTCGCCCAGCGTCATGATGTTCGGCGTGTCGCTGCTTTCCGAACCAGAGGTGTAGAGGAAGAGCTGCCGTCCGCGAATATGCAGGTCGGTATCCTGGTAAGGAGCCAGCGATTTCTCGCCCCGGCGCAGGCGGTAGACCTCGCCCCCGGTGCCGATGGTGTAGAGGTCGAGATCGCCGGCGACATTGGCGTAGGTGACGATATCGGTGCCGCCGAGCGCCGGCCGGGAGAGCTGGAAGGTCTCCATGTATTTGGTGCTGGCGCGGGCCGCCGGACGCTCGCCGGCATCGAGTTCAGCAAAAACGGACCTGGGCATCGCAATCATGGAAACCTCCCGAAAATCTGGCCGGTGAAAGGGACAGGTCGAAGGCGGCAGGCGCCCGGTCGGCAAGGCGCCGGGCGAGTTGCAGGGCCGGTGCCCGCCAGAGCGGTCGGCCATGGGCGTTGCAATAGAGCGGACGGTCAGGAGGCCGCCCGGCGGCGCGCTCGCGCGCGTCAAGGGGCGCGAGTGTTCCGGCGAGCCCCTCGATCCCCGGCGCGCCGCAGGCCCGTGCCCGCAGCGCGGCGATCGCCAGTTCCGCCGGATCGGCGTAGTAGGGACTGAGCGCGCGCAGGGCCGAGCGGGTCGGGGGATGGGCGGCGATGACGGCGGAAAGGCGCCCGGCAAGCTGCAGCATCAGGCCCGACAGATCGCTGTCGGAGCTCGCCGCGCCGCAGGCGGCGAGCGCTGCCAGCATGTTGAGATTGACTGTCAGGTCGACGGGACCGGGATCGCTGTCGAGAAACCAGGTGCGCAGGAGCGGCGCCCGCGCGAACGGCGGATCGCCGCGGCGCAGCGGGCCGCAGGCGAGGCGCGGCAGCAGGTCCGCCAGCCGTGCCCGCCCTTCGCGCGCCTCGCGGCGGCGGCCGGCGACCAGCGCCATCCAGGCGAGCGCCGTGTCGTCCGCGTCCGGCGGCAGGCTGTCGATCAGGCGGGGCCCGCCGCCGCCTTGCGGATAGAAGCGGAAAGCCCCCGGCAGGCTCGCATCCTCGCAAGCCTCGACGAAGTCGAGCGCCCGCGCATGGGCGTGCATCGCCGCCTCGCTTCGGCCGAGCGCCGGCAGCAGCAAAGCCACTTGCGCGGTGACGAAGGCGGTTTCGTCGGCGACACACCCGGCCGGCGTTTCCACCTGCGAGGGAAACGCCCCGGATGGCGCTTGCAGGGCCAGAAGATCGGCCAGAAGACCAGCCGGGCGCGGGGCGGGCTCAAGCATGGCGGCCTCCCGCGGGCGGAACCGGCACGGCGAGCGTCGCCGTCACGCGCGGCGGGGCATCTGCCGCCAGCACGATGCCAAGGAGCCCGTGCCGTTGCAGCGGCGCCTCGCCGGTGCGTCGCAGCGCGGCGGAGCCGGCGAAGGCCTGTTCATAGGCCGTCATGTCCCAGCCGCGCGACGCACCCTCGACAAGCAGCGCGTCGAAGATGCGCGCATCCGGCCCGAGCAGGGCGGCGGCGTTGGAATAGAAGGTGAAGGCGACAGCCTGGGTCCGGCCCTCGGCCGCCATCCTGAAGGCGACGGAGAAGCCGATGTCGCTGGAGGGGATCTCGAAGCGGACGCTGCGCCCGGTCAGCCGCTCGATGAGCCGGCGAACCTCGTGCCCGCGCGGGGCAAGGCCGAACCGGGCCATCAGCGTGTCGAGATCGCCGGGAAACAGCGGGTCGGCGCGATAGTAGAGCTCCAGCAGGCCGCCGTCCGGCGTGACGCCGAGCATGGTGGGCCTGAGGTTTCGGCCCGCCAGCACCGGCGGCGCGCCGGCAAGGCGCTCCTCCAGGGCGGCCCAGAGCGGGCGCCCATTCGCCTTCGTCGCCTGCGCCAGTTCCAGATAGAGCTTGGCGGCAAGGCCCCCGGAGGGCGCTTCGCGCAGACCCGCCCAGGCGCCATAGCGGGCCCCCGCCTGCCGTTGCCAGCAGGACAGCCGCTCGACGAGCCGTAGCGCGGCGGGTGCGAGCGCCGTCCCCGCACCCGTCCGGCAGAGCGACAGCGCCGCCGCCCGGCGCGTGTCGGGCCGCGCGCCGGGCGCGGGATCGAGGCTGAGTCGCGGATCGCAGCCCGCCTCGCCATCGGCCCAGACGAAGGCGGCCTCAAGCGGCGCGCCGGCCGGCGTGAGATCGCTTGGCGGACAGTCCTGTGCTGTCAGTCCTGGCGGCAGCAAGGGGGCGGCTGCCGCCAGCAGGCGGTCGAGCGACGAGACGGCGGCAGCCGGAACCGTTCCCGCTCCCACATCCGGGAGCGGGGCCAGGAGCCGAACCGGAGGCTCGGCACCCAGATCCCGTCGCCGCCGCGCGTTCCCGGACGGGATCGGCGGAGGCATGGCGCTCACCCGCCCTGGCGCATCCGCGCGGCCAGCGCATCGGGATCGATCACCTGGTGCACGAGGCCGGCCGTCACGGTTGCCGGGGGCAGCGGCGGCAGTTCCACCGACAGGCGGCCGGAGACCTGCTGCTTCTCCAACTCGCGGGTGCTGCCGTCCTTCAGCACATAGACGGCGGTGTAGTAGAACTCGATGGTCGGCTCGCTGCGCAGGCGCTGGATGCCGTAATAGCGTTCCAGATTTTCGACGACGACACCCGAAGGGGCCCCCAGCAGGCTGAACAGGATGACGTTCTGCTGCGAGGCTTCCGCCTCGACCCGCTCCGCCCGGGTCATCTCGTGGCGCGGCCGCGACAGGAAGCCCGGCAGGCTGTCGCCGAACGTCTGGCGCGCCTTCGGCGTCAACTGGAACATGGTGAGGTTGACGCTCGCCACCTGCGTCCAGTCGATCCGGCTGCTGTCGACCTTGACGCTGTAGTTCTGTATCGTATTGGTGATGGTCAATGTCTTGTATTCGCTCGACTGACGATAGCTGTCGAGGGTAAAGCTCTGGCCGTCAGAGTAGAAAATGTTTCCGGAAATGTTGAAGTAGGCATTGTTGGTGTTGTTGATCGCCTGGAAGTTCCAACGCGGCTCGGCGAAGCTGAGCGCGCCCTTCGGCTCCCAGTTCGACCAACTGTTCTCCGCCACCCAGTGGTCGCCGTTGTTGGCGGGGTCGAAATACTGGGCGTTGACATCGACCAGCAGCAGCGTTGTCGGCTCGCTCGTGTAGTTGAACGCGCGCAGGGTGAACTGGGTGAACAGGCCCTTCGGATCGAGAACGAAGACGATGTCGGCATTGCCCGAGCCGGTGTAGTCGGGCGCCGAGGACAGGGCGCCCGGCGGTTCGGAGACGATTTCGGTATTGTCGGCCATCTGGTAGCGCAGCCGATAACTGTAATTCGGGCCGATGGGCAGGTTGTAGAAGCTCTCGAAGCGGACCGCGTTGGTCTCGCCGTTGCCGGTCATCGTCTTGGTCTGGACGATCGCCGGATTGCCGGCCGGCGGGGCGAAGAAGAAGTCGATATTAACTTGCCGCACACCGGTCGCCCCGGAGAAGGGGATGGCCTGGCCGATGAACGTGACCTGCCGCGTGCCGAAGACGTTGGGCGTGATGTTGACCAGCGTATCCGTGGTGGTGATCGGGTCGCTCTGGAAGGACTTGCCGTCCTTGAAGTGGATCACATAGCTATAGGTGAATTCCGGATTGTAGCTGCCGCCGGAAAAGTCGCCCGGCGCCTCGTAGATCTTCGAGGACTGGTCGCCGTCGGTGACGATCAGCATGAAGGTGTTGTCGGTCTTGCGCGTCGGGTAGGTGACGGTGACGGTCACCGTCTCAGCGATCGGATCGTCAGAGCCTGAACGGGTGAGTTCGCCGATCAGGTTGAAGACCACCGAGAGCTTGCGGTTGTCGACCTTGGTGAAGACCTTTTTCCACTCGTCGGCGGTGAAGCGGCGCATGAAGCTGCTGACCGGCGTCGACCAGTCGATCACCGTGTCTTCCTGATAGGTCTGGTTGAACGAGGTGGTCGCGGAGACCGGGAACGGCCCCGTTGCCATGATCGCGGCGGCGGCCACCGTGTTGGCGACCTGGTTTTCCAGCGTCGTCCAGCCCCAGTCGCGCACCCGCTGGGCCAGTTCGTCGCTGCTGCCCGGCCCGAGCTCGACCTTGACCTCGCCGGCGCCCGACTGGCGCAGCACCTGTTTGACCTCCTGCAACACCTGCTTCTGGTTGCCCCAGGTGTCGCGGACGGTCTTGTACTTCTTCTCGTATTCGATGGCGGCCTCGGCGGTGTAGCTGACCGTCGCCTTGGCGCCGAGCAGCTTGGTCAGCACCTGCATCTCGTATTCGACGCGGAAGGGGGAGGCGCCGCCCTCGTCGCCGCTGAAGGCGTTCTTGAAGGTGTTGACCGCCTCCGCCGTCGGCAATTCGATCTGGAAGGCGGCGACATTGGTGCCGTAGAGCGTCGGCTCGATCGCCAGGACCTGGGTCTCGCCGGCAATGTCATAATAGAAAAAGGCGGTGCCGCCGACCCAGACGAATCCGCCCCAGGAAATGTCGGGACCGAGGATCTCTTCCGCCGCCCGCCGCGCTTCGAGCGGCTGCACCAGCTCCATCTCGAAGGTGCACAGGCCGGCGATGCCGCCGCCATTGGAGGTGTATTCGGTCAGGCCGAAGGCCGGAGCCCCGTCCAGAGTCCGCAACCGCGGCACCGGCACCATGTACCAGAGCTTGGGATCGTCGTGGTCCTGGTAGACATAGGTGACGCCGCTGGCGCCGTATTCGATCTCGCGAACGCTGGAGACGTCGAACATCACAGCCCTCCACAAAAAATTGCAATTAACGTCGATAACATCCTATGCGCGAATGTTCTCACTGCGCAGAGTTTCTTTCAATCGACAGAAGCTGCAGGGCTGATTGTATTTTCGACCTTTAATCGTACTTTCAATTCGAAAAGAAACTTACACTTCGAATGTAATTGTATAAGTTGCGTAGTTTTATTTAGTTATACGTAGATAAAGTCTCGACAAATTGCGCATCTCAAGAGGAAATGGCAAAAGTATCAGGCTGACGGCTGACCGATACGGCGGCGATGCGGAGCCGCGAGACAGGCGGCGGCCAGCATCAGGCCCGAGACCGTGGCGATCATGCCGGCGGCGCTGACCGCATGGGCCGAGCCGAGCCAGAGCGGTCCATAGCCGGCGAGCACATAGCCGAGCACCGCTGAGAGCGCCGCGAATCCGGTGCTCCAGGCCACCTGGTGCTCGAGCCGCTCGGTCATCAGCCGGGCGGTGGCCGGCGGGCAGATGAACATGGCGATGACGATGATCGAGCCGACCGCATCGAAGGCGGCGACGGCGGCCACTGCCGAGGCGGCGACCAGCGCCAGGCCGATCAGGCGGACCGGCAGGCCGAGCGTTGCGGCAAAGCCCTCGTCGAAGGTGGAGAGCTTCAGCGGCCGCCAGAACACCAGCATCAGCACGGTGATCAGGGCGGCGACCAGCGCGATGCGCGGCAGTTCCGGCGGCAGTGAGGCAAGGGCAACCGGATCCAGCAGCGAGCTCCAACCGGTGGCGTCGAACCAGATCAGGCTCTCCAGATTGCCCATCAGCGCGTGCTCGACATCGAGATGGACGCCGCTGGTGTCGCTCTGCTCCAGCAGCAGCACGCCGCCGGCGAACATCGCCGTGAACACGACGCCCATGGCCGCGCCCGGCTCGATGCGGCCGAGCCGGCGGATCGTCTCGATCAGCAGGACCGCGATCAGCGAGGCTCCGGCGGCGCCCAGCAGCATCGGCAGGCTGGCAAGGCTGCCGGTGACCAGGAAGGCGACGACGATGCCCGGCAGCACGACATGGCTGATCGCGTCGCCGATCAGCGCCTGCCGGCGCAGGATCAGGAAGTTGCCCGGCAGCGCGCAGGCGATCGCCGCGAGCACGCCGATCAGGATCGGGGTGAGCGAGAGCTGGACGAAGTCGGCGCCCATCATGCGTCCTCCCGGCGGTGCCGCGCCGCGGCGTCGGCCAGCAAGCGGTCGATCTCGGCGATCTCGTCACCCGTCATCACGGCCGCAATCGGGGTCAGCCCGTCATAGCGGTGGCTCAGCGGGTCGTCCCGGTGGATGCGGCGGGCGACCTCGAACCGGCGTTCGTCGAGCAGCGCGCGGGTCGCTTCGAGGCGCCCGGCTTCGGTCGGCACGCGGTCGGGTCGGATCAGCCCTTCGCGACGCAGAACCTTCAAGGTGAGCGGGTCGAAGATCGGCTCGCCGCGGGCCAGCGACAGCAGGCCCTGACGGCGATGCAGACGCAACTGGAACCGGCGGTGGCGGATGGCGGCGGCCAGAACGCCGCGCCCCGGCGCCAGCAGCAGCGAGACGAGAAACAGCGAGAAGGCGACGAGCACGATGATCGGGCCGGTCGGCAGGCCGGGCGCGGCGGCCGACATCGCGGCGCCGACATAGCCGGACAGGCCGCCGATGGCGCCGGCGATCAGCACCACATGGTCGGTGCGCTCGCTCCACAGGCGGGCTGCGACCGGCGGCACGATCAGCAGGGCGACCACCAGCACGAGGCCGACGATCTTCAGCCCCGCGACGGTAACGGCCAGCACCAGCAGCATCATGGCAAGGTCGATGCGGCGAGTGTTCAGTCCGAGGGCGGCGGCAAAGCCCGGATCGAAGGAGACCAGCGTCATCGGCCGGCGCAAGGCCACGAGAGCGAGAACGGCAAGGACGCCGCCAAGCGCGATCACCACCGCGTCCTGGTAGAGCATGCCGGCAGTGGAGCCGAGCAGGAACCCTTCGAGCCCGGCCTGCCGCCCCTGCGACAGGGTCTGGATCACCGTCAGCAGGACGATGCCGAAGCCGAAGAAGACCGAGAGAACCGCGCCGATCGCGGTGTCCTCGGCAAGGCGGGTGTGGCGGGTGATCCACTCGACGCACAGAAGACCAAGGCCGGCCGACAGGGCCGAGCCGGCCAGGAGGCCGACGAGGCTGCGGCCGTCGAGGCCGAAGGCGACCATGACCAGGAAGGCGATACCGACACCGGGCAGCGTCGCATGGGCGATGGCATCGCTGAGCAGGGCGCGCTTGCGCAGAAACAGGAAGGTGCCGCCGGCACCCGCAGCAATGCCGAGCAGGCTGGCGCCGATGGCGACAAGGCCCGCATTGTAGCCGGCCTGCAGCAGCAGTGCTGACAGAAACGCCTCGATCGGGGAGCCCGGCACCGGCATCAGCCCTGCTCCGACAGCCGCAACTGGTCGATATGGGCGGAGGCGAGCCGGCCGCCATAGGTCGCCTGCAGGTTCTCCGCCGTGAAGGCGGTGGCGACCGGCCCTTCGGCAATGCGGCGGGTGTTGATCAGAAGGACCCGGTCGAAATAGGCGGTGACGGTGGCGAGGTCGTGATGGACGCAGACGACGGTGCGCGCCTCCGCCTTAAGTGCCTTGAGAACATCGATAATTGCCTTCTCGGTCGCGGCGTCGACACCGGCGAAGGGCTCGTCGAGCAGGTAGAGGTCCGCGTCCTGGGCCAGCGCGCGGGCGAGGAAGACGCGCTGCTGCTGGCCGCCGGAAAGCTGGCCGATCTGACGGTCGGCGAAATCGGTCATGCCGACGCGGGCGAGGCAGGCGAGCGCGCGCTCGCGGTGGCTGGCGCGCACGAAGCCGAGCAGCCCGAGCTCGCGATAGAGCCCCATCAGGACGACGTCGATGACGCGGGTCGGGAAGTCCCAATCGACCGAGGCGCGCTGCGGCACATAGGCAACCCTTGCGCGGGCCCGCTCCAGCGGCGCGCCGAAGACGGTGACCGTGCCCGACAGGCGCGGCACGATGCCGAGCGCGGCCTTGAGCAGGGTCGACTTGCCGGCGCCGTTGGGGCCGACGATGGCGATGAGGCTGTCGCGCGGGAAGGTGGCGTCGACGGAAAACACCGCCGGGCTCTCGCCATAGGAGACGGTGATCGCCCGCAGGGCCATCGCCGCCCGCGCCGCTTCGGCGCGCGCCTCGGCCTCCGCCTCCCGGTCCGCCACCAGTTCGATCCTGTCGCGCGCCTGCATCGCCGTCACGCTCCTCAGCTTCCCGCCGCCAGCCGGCCGGCCATGCCGCGCTCCGGCGCATCGCCGCCGAGAGCGCGCGAGATCACGGTGGCGTTGTGATCGATCATGCCAGGGTAGGTGCCTTCATAGGCGCCTTCCGGGCCCATTGCATCCGAGAAGAGCTCGCCGCCGATGGCGACGGTGTGGCCCTTCGCCGCGGCGCCCTCGATCAGCGCGCGGATCGAGCGGTCTGAGACCGAGCTTTCGACGAAAACCGCGCCGATCCGCCGGTCCACCAGGATGTCGACCAGTTCGGCGACGCGCTGCAGGCCGGCCTCGCTCTGGGTCGAGATGCCCTGGATGCCGAGCACCTCGAAGCCCTGGGCGCGGCCGAAATAGCTGAAGGCGTCGTGCGCCGTCACCAGAACCCGCGCGGTTTCGGGCACGCTGGCAAAGACCGTGTCGGAATAGGCGGCGACCTGCTCCAACTCGTCAAGATAGGCTTTTGCATTGACCGAAAAGGCTTTTTCCGCCTCCGGCCGGGCGGCGACAAGCGCCTCGCGCACCGCCTCGACGACGCGCGACCACAGGCGCGGGTCCATCCAGACATGGGGGTCGACCTTGTCGGCATAGTCGAAATGAGAGATCAGCAGCTCGCGCGGCAGGCTCTCGGCCACCGCGACGACCGGCTTGCGGGCGCCGAGCTCCTTGAGAAAGCCTTCCATCTGCGCCTCAAGGTAGAGGCCGTGCCAGAGAACGAGGTCGGCGCGGGCCATGGCGGCGATGTCGGAGCGGGTCTGGCGGTAGGCATGCGGGTCGACGCCCGCCCCCATCAGCGCGCGCACCTCGACATGATCGCCGCCGATCCGCCGCGCCGCATCGGCGATCATGCCGGTGGTAACCACGACCGACAGCGGCCGCGCCGCCTGCGAGGCCTCGGCCCGGACCTGGCCCGGCGCGAGGGCCGCGAGCGCCAGCAGCATCAAGCCCGCCGCCAGGGCGATCCGTCGAAGCCCGGTGATAGATCCCGTTCGCATGCGCTGTATCCTTTCGTGTCTCCCGGTCCGGCAGTGCCGGCGGCGGGGATGTCCCGTTGTTTTGAATGATTATGAGAACCATTTGCAACTTGTCAATGCAATTGCGAATGATTTGCAAAATCAGGAGCGGGACGATGCGCGCTCCGCGGGCGGCGGGGATAAGAGCGAGCGCGGCGTCGGGGACAAGAGCGGGCGCGGCGCAGGGGCGAGGCAGGGGCGGAGGCAGGCGCGGGGCAGGGGCGACGCAGGCGCGGCGCAGGGGCGGCGCAGGGGCGGCGCAGGCGCGAGGCAGGCGCGGGACAGGGTTGGAGCAGGGGGCGGAGGCTTGCAGAATTTTGCGAGATTTTTGCAAAATTTTGAGAAATTTTGAGAATCGGCCTCTCAAACTCTCTCAATCGTCGCAAAAAACGGCGCGCCGCTTGTCGCAGCGCGCCGGAGCTTGTCGTCCGGCCCCCGAAACGGGGACAGGGCGGGAATAAGGGCGATCCGGGACGGCCTCAGCCGACCGGCGCGTTGTCCGCCCGCTTGACCGCGACGATGCTGGAGCGGCCGAGCGTGCCCTCGCCGTCCGGGAAGGGCGAGGCGGGATGCTGGATGCCGACGAACATGGTGCGCCGGTCGGCCGACCAGGTGAGGCCGGTCACTTCCGATCCGTGCGGGCCGGTCAGGAAGCGCTCGATGCGGCCCGTCGCCGGGTCGCCGGCCAGCATCTGGTTGTTGCCGTGACCGGCGAAGTCGCCGGCGTTGTCGTCGTCGCCGTCGGTCTGGATCCACAGCAGGCCGGTCGTGTCGAACATCATGCCATCGGGTGCGTTGAACATGTTGCCGTCATGGATGTTCGGCGAGCCGGCATAGGCGTCCTGATGGACGGTCGGATTGCCGGCCATGACGAAGAGGTCCCAGGTGAAGCCGGTGGCGGCGTGATCGTCGCCGGCCGGATACCAGCGGACGATCTGACCATACTGGTTCTCGGCGCGCGGGTTCGGTCCGCCGACCGGGGTGTCGTCGCCGCCGGCATTCGGCTTGACGCCGCGGCGCGTGTTGTTGGTGAGCGCGCAATAGGCCTCCGCCGCCACCGGGTTGACCGCGACCCATTCCGGCCGGTCCATGGTGGTGGCGCCGACCTTGGAGGCGGCGACGCGGGTGAAGATGGCGATCTCGGCCGCCGACATGCCGGTCGCCTCCGGGGTCAGCGCGACCCACTCGCCGCTGCCGTCGTCGGCGAAGCGGGCGACGAAGAGCGTGCCCTCGTCGAGCAGGGTCGAGGTGTCGCCGCCCGGCGTGTAGATGCCGGCGGACACGAACTTGTAGAGGAACTCGCCGCGCTCGTCGTCGCCCATATAGACGACGACGCGGCCGTCGCGGGTCAGAACCGTCGCCGCGTTCTCGTGCTTGAAGCGGCCGAGGGCGGTGCGCTTGACCGGCACGGAAGACGGGTCGGACGGATCGATCTCGACGACATAGCCGGCGCGGTGCGGCTCGTTCGGGTTCTTCGAGATGTCGAAGCGCGGGTCGAACTTCTCGTAGGAATAGACGCTCTTGGCGCCGATGCCGTAGCGCTTGAAGTGCTCGGGCAGGGCGACGGCCTCGTCGGTCGAGCCGAAATAGCCGTTGAAGTTCTCCTCGCAGGTCAGATAGGTGCCCCAGGGGGTGCGGCCCGAGCCGCAATTGTTGAAGGTGCCGAGCGAGGCGGTGCCGGTCGGATCGGCTTCGGTCTTCAACAGGTCGTGGCCGGCGGCCGGACCCGACAGGCGCATTTGCGTGTTGTGGTCGATGCGCCGGTTGAGCGGGCTGTCGACGACGATGCGCCAGCCGTCCTCGCCTTCCGCCACTTCCATGACGGTGACGCCCTGCAGGTTCTGCAGCTTGCGCACGTCCTCAGCACTCGCCGGCGTGCCGCCGTCATTGTTCGGCAGGTTGAGCTTCGGGTTGACGTATTCGTGGTTGACCGCGATCACCTGGCGGCCGCCGATGGTGAAGAGTTCCATGCCGTCGGTGTTTTCGCCGAAGACACGGTCGGAGGTGGCGGCGTCGCCGCCGGTCGCGTGGTCGAACTCCGCGGCGTCGGAAAACAGCGGGTCGCCCCAGCGCGCCAGCACCTGCCAGGTGTAGCCCTCCGGCACATGCACGGTGGCGTCGGTGGCGATCGGAATGGCGGCGAAGGCAAAGCGCGAGGCGGCGGCCTCGGCGGAGACGGACGACAGCAGGCCGGTCACGCCGGTGCCAAGGCCCATGGCGGCGGCGCCGGAGCCATAGACGAGGAGGCCGAGCAGGCCGCGGCGGGACAGCGCGCTGTCGACCACCTGGTCGAAGCCGGTCGTCTGCGGGGAGGGCCTGCGGGCCTCGTCGAATGCGTCGAAGGAGAAGCCTTCGAAATCAACGTCCTGTTCGGTCTTGCGATCCATGCTGGGACTCCTTTGCTGGCATTCTTTACTGGTGGGGGGCCATGCTGGCTGGAGGCAGGCCGCGTGTGGCGGCCTGTGCTGGACCATAGCGGCGCTGCAACTCATGTGTGTGACGACGGCCGTTCTCCCGGCTGTCGCTCTGGTGGGGTGTGGCAGCAAGGATGCGGGGATTTTTCAACATGCAGAACCTCTCTTTGTGCAGATGAGAGGATTTTTGCGTGAAGTTAACGTAATAATACTTTTAAATTTAAGGCAGTAATGGTAGTATAATTTTGTTTCATGAATGAATTCTGATCTGCCTGCGCGGACAAAAAGCGGATTGCAAGCAAATGGCCATGATGGAGATGATGGAGCCCGAACCCGAGGCGGAGACCCTCACCCTGGGCTATGCGGAGATCGTCTATACGGGGGTCTCCCTCGCGGAGGTCGGGGACGCATATGCCGAGCAGGCCTCGCGGGAGATCGCGGAGAAGATCAATGACGCTCTTCACGCGGTCCTCGATGCGGGCCTCGGCTTCAGCATTTCGGGATACGATGTCGCCCTTGAAGGGCTGACCCTCGACTTCAGCGACGTGCGCGCGGGCAGCATCATCGCGCGGTTCAAGATGGTCGGAACGGTCCTCGTCACGTCCTACACTCTCATCGCCGGCTACCCCTCCTTCAAGGAGGCGGTGCCGATGATCGCGGAAGATGTCGGCAAGGCCATCCAGTATATCCTCGACCGCGAGCCCGATCCCGACCGGCGGGCGCTGAACCCGGAGCATTTCACCCTCTATTTCCGCGATGAAGACGAATTGCTGCTGGAGATTTCCGAGAAAACGGAAAGCTGACGCGGTTTTCCGACGGCCGCAGGGGCTCTCCCCCTTAGCCCCTGTCCCGGCCGCTCGATCCCTTCCGCCAAACCTGTGTGACGGTGCCGCCAGGCGGATCGGGACGGGCTGTCAACGGCGTGTCACAGACCGCCCCTAACACGGGTTCCGCGTATCCGCGACCGATCGCGGTCAGGAGAGGGGAACCCATGACACTCCGTACACTTGCAGGCTTCGCAGCAGCCCTTCTCGCCTCCACGGCGATGGCCGGCGCCGAGCAGAATTTCAACCGCATCGCCACCTTCCCGGTGATCGCCAACATGGCGCCGGGCGAGGATCTGGCCCGCGAAACCTCGGCCGAGATCATCTCCGCCTCGGAAGACGGGATGACCCTGGTCTATAGCGACAGCCCGCTCGGGGTGATCGGCCTGATCGACATCACCGACCCGCGCGCGCCCAAGCCGCTCGGCAATATCGACGTGGGCGGCGAGCCGACCACCGCCGTCTTCGTCGGCAACATGGTCTTCGCCGGCGTCAACACGTCCGAAAGCTATGCCAATCCCTCCGGCAAGCTGGTGACCATCGACCCGGCCAGCAAGGCGATCGTCGCCGAATGCGACCTCGGCGGCCAGCCCGATTCCGTCGCCAAGGCGCCGGACGGCAGCTTCCTGGCGGTGGCGATCGAGAACGAGCGCGACGAGAAGCTGGGCGATGGCGGCCTGCCGCAGATGCCGGCGGGCTTCGTCGTCAAGCTGCCGGTCAGCGACGGCGCGGTGGACTGCGCGGCGCTGCAGGTGATCGACATGACCGGCCTTGCCGAGATCGCTCCGGAAGATCCGGAGCCGGAATTCGTCGACATCAACGAGGCCGGCGAGATCGTCGTCACGCTGCAGGAAAACAACCACATCGTCATCATCGGCGCGGACGGCACGGTGGTGTCGCATTTTTCGGCCGGCGAGGTGACGCTGGAGGGCGTCGACACCCGCCGCAACGGCGCGCTGGAGTTCACCGGCAGCAAGGGCCCGATCCCGCGCGAGCCGGATGCGGTGAAGTGGCTCGACGGCGACCATGTCGCCTTCGCCAACGAGGGCGACTGGAAGGGCGGCACGCGCGGCTGGTCGATCTTCCGCCGCGACGGCACGCTGGTCTATGACGCCGGCACGTCGTTCGAACATGCACTGGTCGAGATCGGCCACTATCCCGAGCACCGCAGCCATTCCAAGGGCGTGGAGCCGGAAGGCATGGAGACCGGCACGTTCGGCGGCATCCCGATGGTCTTCGTCGCCTCCGAGCGCGGCTCGGTGATCGGCGTCTATGACGTGTCGACCCTGTCGGAACCGCGCCTGCACCAGGTGCTGCCCTCCGGCATCAGCCCCGAGGGCGTGGTCGCCATCCCCTCGCGCAACCTGATCGCCACGGCGAACGAGTTCGACGCGCGCGAGGACGGCGGCGCCGGCAGCCATGTGATGATCTACGAATGGCAGGACGCGCCGGCCGCCTATCCGATGCTGACCTCGGCCGGGGCCGACAGCCTGATCGGCTGGGGTGCGCTGTCCGGCCTGGTGGCGGATGCGGAAAAGCCCGGCATTCTCTACGCCGTGTCCGACAGCGTCTACGGCATGCAGCCGGCCATCTACACGATCGACGCCAACCAGACGCCGGCGCGCATCACCGAAAAGCGGGTGGTGACCCGCTCCGGCCAGCCGGCGCAGAAGCTGGATCTGGAAGGCATTGCGCTGGCCGGTGACGGCGGCTTCTGGCTGGCCTCGGAAGGGCGTAGCGACCGATTGGTGCCGCATGCGATCTATCGCACGGATGCCAAGGGCGAGATCCGCCAGGAGATCGCCCTGCCGCCGGAACTGCTCGCCCACGAGATCCGCTTCGGCTTCGAGGGGATCACCGTGCAGGGCGACGTGCTGTGGATGGCGGTGCAGCGCGAATGGAAGGACGATCCCAAGGGGATGGTCAAGCTGGTGGCCTATGACACCAAGGCCAAGACCTGGGGCGCGGTGCACTACCCGCTCGACGCGGCCGAGACCGGCTGGGTGGGCCTGTCCGAGATCACCCTGCATGGCGACCATGTCTATGTGCTGGAGCGCGACAACCAGATCGGCGCGGCGGCGACAATCAAGAAGCTCTACCGCGTGCCGGTGGCGGAGCTGCAGCCGGCGCCGCTCGGCGGCGACCTGCCGGTGGTGAGCAAGGAAGAGGTGCGCGACCTGCTTCCCGACCTCATGGTGCTGAACGGCTATGTGCAGGACAAGGTCGAGGGCTTCGCCATCGACGCGGCCGGCACCGCCTTCGTCGTCACCGACAATGACGGCCTGCAGGACGCCTCGGGCGAGACGCTGTTCTTCTCGATCGGCAAGATGTGACCGGAAAGATGTGACCGGCAGGACGTAACGACAGGATGCAACGACAGGCGGGCCGGGTAACACCGGCCCGCCGCTCGTTTCGGGCTCGAGAGGATCGGTTCGGGTCAGTCCGGACGGCGGAACACCATCATGGTGAAGAGGCCGAAGGGAGCGAGGCGCTCCTCGCGGACCAGCTCCATCGCGGTGTTGTCGAGCACCGTCTCGCGGCGGAACAGCGGGTCCCAGCCAAGCGTCGAGGCGAAGCGGGCAAGGCCGCGCTCGATCAGCGCCAGCAGGCCTTTGTCGGCGGCGAAATGGTTGACGATGATCACCGTGCCGCCGGGCTTGACCACTCGCTCCAGCTCCTTGAGCACGGCGGAGGGGTCGGGCACCACGGTCATCACATACATGACGGTGGCGATGTCGAAGCGGGCGGCGTCGAAATCCATCTCGGCCGCGTCCATCGCCCGCAAGGTGGCGACGTTCTTCAGCTTCTTGCGGCGCACGCGCTCGCGGGCGCGCTCCAGCATCGGCTTCGACAGGTCGATGCCGGTAACGGTCAGGTTCTCGCCGTAAAGCGGCAGGGACAGGCCCGTGCCGACGCCGACTTCCACCAGCTCGCCGCTCAGCCGGTTGGCCTCGCGCGCGGCGGCGCGCTGGCCGAAGACCAGCGGCGCGGTGAACACCCAGTCATAGACCGGCGCCCAGCGGGCATAGGCGCTTTCCACCGAACCGGTGGAGGGGCCGGCGACGCGGGCAAGGCCGAGGCGCTTGGCGAGGCGGTCGGCGATCCGGCGCAGGCGGCTGACGGGCCAGAACTCGGCAGCCATTACAGCGGAACCACGGTGGCGGCTTCGGCGCGCGGGGCGCTGAGGCCTGAATTGACGGGAATGGTGCGCTCGATCCAGCCGCCGCCGAGAACGCGGGCGCCATCGCCGTCGTCGTCGAAGAAGACGCAGGCCTGGCCCGGCGCGACGCCGGTCTCGCCGTCGGCGAGATCGATCACCGCCTGGCCCTCGACGAGGCGCAGCACGGCCGGCTTGGGCGGGCGGGTGGAGCGGACCTTGGCGTGCAGTTCGATGCCGCCTGGCGGGATGTCGGAAAGGCGGCCGGGGCCGATCCAGTTGATCTCGCGCAGGACGATCTCGCGGGTGCCGAGCGCCTCGCGCGGGCCGACGACGACGCGGCGGCCCTCCGCCTCCAGGCGCACGACATAGAGCGGCTCGCCGGTGGCGATGCCGATGCCGCGGCGCTGGCCGATCGTGTAGTGGATGATGCCGTGATGGGTGCCGAGCACCCGGCCGTCGACATGGACGATGTCGCCCGGCTCGGCGGCATTGGGCTTCAGCCGCTCGATGACGTCGGCATAGCGGCCCTGCGGCACGAAGCAGATGTCCTGGCTGTCCTGCTTCTCGGCGACGGTGAGGCCGAACTCACGGGCGAGCTCGCGCGTCTGCGGCTTGGTCAGCCCGCCGAGCGGGAAGCGCAGGAAGTCGAGCTGCTCCTGGGTGGTGGCGAAGAGGAAATAGCTCTGGTCGCGGTCGAGATCGACCGGGCGGAACATCGCCCGATGGCCGTCGATGAGGCGGGAGCGGACATAGTGGCCGGTCGCCAGCACGTCGGCGCCGAGCGTGCGGGCGGTCTCCAGCAGGTCGGAGAACTTGACCGTCTGGTTGCAGGCGACGCAGGGGATCGGCGTCTCGCCGGCGATGTAGCTCTCGGCGAAGCGCTCGATCACCTTCTCGCGGAAGCGGTCCTCGTAGTCGAGCACGTAATGCGGGATGCCGAGGCGTTCGGCGACGCGGCGGGCGTCCTGGATGTCCTGGCCAGCGCAGCAGGCACCGGCGCGGTGCACCGCCTCGCCGTGGTCGTAAAGCTGCAGCGTGACGCCGATGACGTCGTATCCCTCGCGCTTCATCAGCCCGGCGACGACGGAGGAATCGACGCCGCCGGACATGGCGACGACGACGCGGGTGTCCTCCGGTCGCTTGGGGATGTCGAGACTGTTGAGCATGAATGTCACCTTGCGGTCCTGTCGGATTGCGGGCCGGCGGCCGCTTGCGGCGGCTGTCGGGCTCTGCGCGGACGGTCGCTGGAGGACGCGCGTGAGGTCTCTGTATCTGGCGGCCCGCTTCTGTTGCCCGCGACTATAGCGGATCGCCCGGCCCATGGGAAAGGGGACGCCGCAGCGCGCCAGGGCGGTTTTCGCCCGGTCCACCCGGCAAAGCTTGCCACACCCGGCAAACTTTACCCGGCATGTGAGGCGCAAAGGGCGGCTCGACAAGGGGGTGTTTACCGAAAAGGCGAGGATTTTCGCGATTTTTCCGATCTGGCCCGGCATTTGCTCTCCTCTCTTGCAAAAGATGGCGCGCGCCGGGGATCCGGTGTCCGCGCCGACGACTGGCGGAGAAACGCGTGATCCTCGCAGGGCAGTTCCCGACGACATCGACGGCCGGCACCACGGCCGCCCGCACCGGCCTTGCCGGCGGCGGCGAGCAGGGCGCCTCGGCCTTCGCGATGCTGCTGGGCGCGGCGGGGGGCGAGGGCGCCGGCCAGCAGGCGGGCGGTGCCGAGATCGCGGCCCGGCGGCTGCCGGCGGGCGTGGGGGCGG
>NZ_FYAW01000034.1:0-1219 GCF_900185735.1 Stappia sp. P2PMeth1
CAGCAGCGGGCCGATGATCTGCAGGAACTTGCCGAACTCCGCCGTCGGATGGTTGGCGACGTAGATGATATCCTTGTCGCGCATCTCAAGCGAACGGGCCAGGAAAAACGCCTCGGCCGCGCGCAGGTTCAGCTTGTAGACCACCGGAACGCGGCTCTTGGAGAACCTTTTCGCCACCTCTTCGCCGCGGATCTTGCGGATCAGGTCCCGGTCCTCGTAGCGGAACAGGAAGATGCCGCCGGCATCGGCGAAGAAGTCCTTGAGGCCGCCGACCTGGGCCAGGCCCTCGGCCAGCGTCACCGACTCGGTCTTGAACGGCACGAGCTGGGTGCTCTGGACCGCGCCGAAGGCGGAGAAGGTGCGCGGCTTGTGCGTCACCAGCACATTGTCGCCCGGCGTCAGCCAGATGTTGTTTTCCGGATATTCGATCAGGTCGACGAGGCGGGCCTCGCCGGAGCGCGAGCCGCGCTTGACCGTCACCACCGTCTCGTAGGTCGCCTCGCGCGAGCCGCCGGCCCGCGCCACCGCTTCCAGCAGGCGCATGCCGCGCACCGACATGGTGTACTGGCCGGGCTTCATCACGTCGCCGACCACGACGACGCCGCTGCTCTCGTTGCCTTCCACCAGCACCAGCACCTGCGGCTCGATCGCCTTGCCCTTCAGCCGTTCCTGGATGGAGGAGCGCAGGCCCTCGACCGTCAGACCGTTGGCCTGGATGCGGCCGGCATAGGGAATGAAGATGTGGCCGGTCTCGTCGACCACCACCGGCACCGAGACGTTCTTGCCATCGGCGGTGGAGAACAGGCCTTCCGGCGCCGCCTCCCAGATCGTCACGACGAGGCGGTCGCCGATGCCGACGCGGGTCGAGCGGCCGGCGCCCGGCACGGAGGCGAAATGGCGCGAGAACGGTGCCGGGCGATAGTCGTGCACGGCGGCGACCGTCGGCCGGTCGAGTGTCAGAAGAACGTAGTTGGAGCTGAGAGCGTCGCCCTCGATCTCCTCGGAGGTGATGGTGATCGCGGCTGGTCCCTGCCCTGGCAGGCCTGCACAGCCCGCAAGCGAAACCGCAAGGAAAACAGGGATCAGAAAACGCATCAAGGCCTCGATAGTGACAAAGCGGACGTGTCACGCCCGCTTCTGTTAGCACCCTCGCGGGCGGGTGTCCAAGGCGGATGGGCGCACGCATCCGCATGTCCGGCACCTGTTGTCGAACGGCAAC
>NZ_FYAW01000033.1:0-6929 GCF_900185735.1 Stappia sp. P2PMeth1
GCAACCCATCTTGGGCCATGGCGGTTCACCATGCCGCCGAAACAGGCCGGACATACGAACCGCTGTCGATCCGGGCACTCCTCGACTAATCGCTTGCCCTCAGGGGGCCGTCCACATACGGGTCGCGCTTCGCTTGCCCGGAATGACGCATGGAGAGGGCGGGGCGAAGGGGCCGACAGGCAGCGGCGGCAGGCAGCCCGCTACTTGCCGAATTCGCGCTCGAAGAAGATGCCGGCCTTGGACTCGCCGTCGGCGCCGACCTCGCCGCGCAGCTTCAGCGACCGGGTGACGTCGATGTCGACGGTGACGCGGCTGGAGCCGGCCTCCGTGCCCTGTTTGACGCCGAGATAGATGTTGTCGCTGAGATACTTGCCGACCGCGAGCGAGGGGCCGGAGGTGCCGTCCGTCTCCAGGTCGATGGCATCGACCCCGAGCGACTGGCGCAGCGCCCCGAGCGGACCTTCGGTGCTGCCGCCGGTGAGCGCCAGCACCGAGGCGCCGAGCTGGGCGATCTGCGTCGGCGAGAGCTGGCTCATCGACCGGTCGAACAGGAACTGCGCCAGCACCTCGTCCTGCGGCAGTTGCGGCGAGGAGGTGAAGGCGATCTGCGGCTGCGCCGCCTCGCCGGTCACCGTGATGGTGACCGCCGCGCTGCTGGTCTGCGACGTGGCGGCGAAGTTGAGCCGCGGCATCAGGGAGCCGGTGAAGCCGACATCGCCGCGGTTGAACTGGACGCGCCGGGTCAGCACCTGCAGCAGGCCGCGCCGCATGGAGAAGGAGCCGACGGCCTGCGGGTCGGCGGTGGTGCCGACGATGCGCAGGGAGCCGCCCATCTCCGCGTCGAGGCCGCGTCCGCGCACGAAGATGCGTCCCGGCGCCGACACGTTGACGTCGAGATCGATCGGCCGGCCGCCGCCGCCTGTGCCGCCGCCGTCGCGCGCCAGCGCCGCCTCCTGCTGCCGCACCGCCTCCGGCGCGTTGACATGGGTGACCGACACCGGATCGATGGCGCCGGGCAGGGTGCTGGGAATGGTGATATCCGCACGGGCGATGGAGACGTTACCCTCCAGCCGCGCGCCGCGCGCCGGGTCGGCGAGCGGGCCGGTCAGGCGCAGGTCGGCGCCGAGCACCGCCTGGACGATGCGCCCGTCGGTGTAGCTCCCCTCGCGCACCTGCACACGCAGGTCCGCCGGCATGCCGGCATCCAGGCCGATGCGCCCGTTCGCCGAAAGGTTGCCCCCGGCGGCGATGGCCGCGGTAAGATCGTTGATCGCAACACCTGACGTGTCGACGGCGATGCTGCCGGCGAAATTCTGCAAGGTGAGGCCGGAGGCGAGCTGGGTCAGCGACAAGCCGCGCGGCTGCAGGGTGAGACTGTAGCGCGGCGCGGCGAAGGGGCCGGTGACCCGGCCGGAGACGGCGAGCCCGCCCTGGCCGGAAAAGCCGGACAGGATCAGCCGTTGGCGCGCCGCGCTGACCGGCACGTTGCCGCTCACCGCGATGTCGAGGGCACCAGGCGCCGCAAGGGCGACGGTGCCGGCGGCGGTGAGCGCCAGACCGTCGGCGCCGGTGATGTCGGTGGTCTGGGTGATCCGGCCGGCCTGGAACCGGCCGGTGGAGCGCAGGCCGACGGCGGCAAGGCCGTTGTCGCGCAAGGGCGCGGCGGAGAGGTCGGCGACCGTCAGCGACCATTCGGCCTGCGGATCGGCGGCAGCACCGCGCAACGTGACCGTGCCCGAGGCGCTGCCGGTGGGCGAAACGCCGGGGGCAAGGGGACCGAGCGCCGTCAGCGGCAGGGCATTTATCCTCGCGTCAATGGCGAGCCGCTCGCCGGCGGTTCCGCTGATGTCGATGCGGCCGCCGCCGATCAGCAGCCCGAGACCCTCGATGGTGGTGGTGCCGTCGGCAAGGGTGATGCGCGAGGGCTGCGCCAGCCGGGCGGCGAGACCGCGATAGCGCCCGTCGAGCGCGGAAAGCTGCAAGGCCAACCCGCTGTCCGACGGCTCCAGCGCGGCGGTCAGCGCGACGCCATCGGCATTGCTTCCCTGCGCCAGGCGGGCATCCAGCCGGAGGTCGGTGCGGGTGCCTTGCGAGGTCGCGGTCGCGGTCACCGTCTCGATCAACGTGTCGCCGGCGAGGATGCCACTGAGCCTGGCCTCGCCCGACAGCGTCGGCGCCGCAAACCCGCCGCTCGCCGTGCCGGACGCGGACAGCCGGGAAATGCGGGTGCCGGCGACCGAAAGATCCTCGCCCGCAAGGGTGAGCTCCGCCCGCTGGGCCGCGCCCGTTCCCGTCAGCGCCAATGTGCCCGACAGGGCGCCGTCCAGCTCGGTCAGCGCCAGGGCGGAAAGTTCGGAGAGGTTCGGCGCGGCGATGTCGAGCGTGCCGGTGAGCGTGCCGAGCGCGTCCGCAAGCTCGCCGATCTCGAAGGCGCCGGTGATCCGGTTGTCCCCGGCCGCGAGCGAGAAGGTCGGGATCGTGACGCCGGCCTCCTTCGGCCTGGCGTCGACCAGCCCGTTCAGCCGATGGCCGTCGACCGTGCCATGGGCGATGATGCGGGCCGACAGCGCCTCCGGCGCGGTCGTGCCGTCGATGTCGATCTCCAGATCGGTGACCGGCTTGCCGGCAAGCTGCAGCGCCTCGGCCTTGAGCGTCGCGGCGATGTCCGGGCCGGCGAGGGCGCCGGTCGCGGTGCCCTCGATCTGCGCGCCGCCCGTCAGTTCGGGAACGAAGCGGGCAAGATCGGCGAGCGTCACGGTGTAGCTGGCGTCGATGGTCTCGGCCGTCAGCGTGCCGTCCATCCGCGCCTCGATGCCGGTGAGCGTCAGGGTCAGATCGGAGATTTCGGCGCCGGGGCCGGCCGGATCGATCGCCGCGCGGGCCTCGAGCGCCAGCGGCCCGGCGAGCATCTCCGCCCCCTCGATCAGTGGTGCGACATGGCGGGCGGGCAGCCTTGCGGCGACGTCGGGACGGACAGTCCTTGCCGTCGTGTCGAGCTTTTCGCCCTCGAGCCGCAGGGCGAGGCCGTCGAGACGGGCCTCCGCCGTCTGCAGCCGCGCGGTGTCGAGGGCGAGCGCCCAGTCCAGCGCCTCGCTCGGGCCGCGCGCCGTCAGCGAAAGATTGGTCTCGCCGATGGCGATCAGCCGGCCGGGCAGTTCCACGCCGATCATCGATCCCTCGCCGGCGGACAGGCGCAGTTCGGCGCCGGCATCGATCCGCCCGTCCTCGGGCAGGTCGGCGCGGAAGCTGGACGACAGCGTGCCGGTCGTCAGGGTGCCGGTCGCCCGCCGCGGCGCGAAGTCGCGGGCAAGGACAAGATCGGCGTCCAGCACCGTGCGGCCCATGACGAGGGCGGCGGCGACCGGCGGGGCGAGGGCGGCGACGTCGCCCTCCAGCCGCGCCGTCAGGCGGCGGGTGTCGCCGGCCTCGGCGAGACGGGCGGTGCCGGAGATCTCGGTGCGCCCGTCAAGCGCCAGCGCAAGCTGCGCCTGCCAGTCGTCGAGCGGCCCGTCGCCCTTCAGCGTCACGTCGAGCGCCGGCAGGCCCTCGATCTGCAACAGCCGGGCGGCAAGCCCGCCGCGCGGCTCCTCCACCCTCACGTCGAAGAACAGTTCCTCCGCCTGCGGCAGGAAGCGGACCGTCGCCGCGACATCGCCCGGCGTGCCGTCGATGCGGCTGACGGAGAGCTCGGCAGTGGCCGCGCGCGGTGCCTCGGAGAGGCTCGCCCGCGCCTGCGCGGTGAGGCGCACCGGCGCGCCGACGACGGCCTCGCCGATGGCGATCTCCTCGACCTGCGCCCGGCCGAGGCGGAAGGGCAGCAGCGGCAGCGCGCCGCTGTCGGCGCTGTCCGTCTCGTTCTCGACCGGCAGCCGGTCGAGCGACACGCGCGCAACGTCGAGGGTCTCGACATCGACCCTGCCGGACAGCAGCGCCAGCGGATGCCAGGCGAGCCGGGCCTGCTCGACCGCGAGATAGGGGCCTTGCGCGTCCGATACCTCGACCCGCTCGAGCGAGGCGTCGAGACCCCAGCCGACCCTGAGACCGGCGAGGCGGACACCGCCGTCGGCGTCGCTGGCAAGGCCGTTGACGATGGCGACGACCGCGTCCTGGCCGGCCTGCGTCTGCAGCGCGCCGAGGAGGCCAAGGGCGAGCAGCGGCACCAGCACCACGACGGCGAGGACCGTGCGCAGCAGCAGCCGGGCGGCGGTGCGCAGGAAGGAGCGGCGACGGCGGGGAGACGGCGCGGTCACCTCAGGCGCCTCCGCGACGGGGAAAACGAGTCTTCATCGAAAGACTTATGCCGCGCTGTTGAAGCGAAATCATGGCGCATCGCAGCGGCGACCTGATTCGGTCTCTCAAGTCGTTGAATCGGAATCGGAAGCTCATCGTTCCGATCCATATCACTGAAATGATTCACGGAATCGAATTTCGAGACGGATTTTGCAAAATTTCGAGAAATTTTGCGTTTCTGCCGCCCAACCCGTCTCAATTTCTCAAAATCAGAACGCCTGGCTGAGGCCGACATAGACGGCGAAACTCGGGTCGTCCTTCTCCGGGTTGAGCGGCACGGCGACGTCCAGCCGCAGCGGCCCGACCGGGGTGAAGTAGCGGATGCCGGCGCCGACGCCGACCTTCAACCCTTGCGAAAAATCCGGATAGATCGAGCTGAAGCTGTTGCCCGCATCGACGAAGCCGACAAGGCCGATCGTGTCGGTGACCTTCATCCGGATTTCTGCCGAGGCCTCCACATAGGAGCGGCCGCCGGTGACCTCGCCGCCGAGCCGCGGCCCGACATTGCGATAGGCATAGCCGCGGATCGAGCCGCCGCCGCCGGAGAAGAAGCGGCGGGCCGCCGGCACCGACCGCACGGACGGCGCGACGATGCTGCCGGCGCCGACGCGGCCGGCGAGCACGAAGCGTTTGGCATCGTCCAGCGCCTGATAGGCGGCGACTTGTCCCCGGGTGAACAGCATGAAGGTCTTGCCGCGCGCGTCATAGGCCGGTTCGGCGAAGATGACGGCGTTGAGGCCCTTTGTCGGGTTCAGCCTGTCGTCGCGGGTGTCGTAGGCGAGTTCGCCGATGACGCCGCCGAGCAGGTAGGTGCGCTTGCCGAACACGTCGGTCTCGTCGGCGAACTGCACCTCGGCGCCGACCCGCGCCGACAGATGCTCGCTGAACTCGCGGCGGACGAAGGCATCCAGCGTGACGTGGCGGCTGCGATAGGCGTCCGGAATTTCCTGCTTGGCGCTGAGGCTGGTCGTGAAGGTGGTCAGCGGCCCGAAGGCGCCGGGCTTCTCGAAGGCGATGCGGGCGGCATATTCCAGGTCCGACAGGCTGTTGTCGCCCAGACGGCCGATCGAGCCCTCGAGGCTGAGCAATTCGCCGCGGCCGAACAGGTTGCGCCGGCGCCAGTAGGACTCGACGCCGAAGCCTTCCGAACTCGACCAGTTGGCGCCGACGCCGATGACGTTGCGCTTACGCTCCGACACTTCGATGGTCATCGGCAGCCGCCCGTCCGGGCCGACCTGCTCGCCCGGCACGATGCGCACGGAGGAAAAGATGCCGAGATCGGAGAGCCGCTTGGTCGCCCGGTCGATCGCTCGCGGCGAATAGGCCTCGCCCTCCGGCAGCATCGCCTGGGTGACGACGAAATCGGGATCCGTCACCTCGGTGCCCGAGACGGAGACGGCGCCGAACCGGGCCGCCTCGCCGGGCGCGGCGACGAGGCGCACGTCGAGCCGGTTGGTGGCGTGGTCGGCGACGATCTCGCGCCGCTCGATCCGCGCGAAGGGATGGCCTGTCGCCTTCAGGTCGGCGACGATCCGCTGCTCGGCGCGCAGCACCTTGTCCGAGTTGGCGGTGTCGCCCGGCACCAGCCCGTAGCTCTGCGGCGAGCCGACCTGTCCGGCCGGGCCTTCGCTCTCGACGGAGAGCTTACCGAAGGTGAAGAGCGGCCCCGCCGACACCCGGATCGCCACCGGGACGGGGCGCGGGCCGGGCAGGGAGGGCATGCGCAGCGCCGCCTCCAGCGTCAGTCCGGCAATGCGGATATCGACCGTGCCGGCATAGTAACCCTCGACATAGAGCCGGCCGACGAGGCGCTCGAAATCGGAATTGGCGCGGGCGATCAGCCCGGCCTCGCCGGAGGGCGGGCGCTCGGCGTCGTCGACGAGGAGCGAGGCGGACTCCAGCTTCTCCTTGAGATCGGCGTCGCCGCCGGTCAGCGTCAGGGCGACCGTGTAGGGGAAGGGATCGACGACGGCGGTTTCCGATTCGCCGCGCGAAGAGCCGAAGGGCCACCACCCGAACAGGTCGAGCGCCTGCGCCGGGGCGGGCGGCAGGCTGAACAGGGTGCTGGCCAGCAGGGCAGCACAAAACGCGCGCCGACGAGCCTGCCGCCGCGCGTCTTCCGCATCCCCCGCCATCGACGCCGGCGGGGACGCTGCCCGGATCTCGTTGATACGCACGAGATATCCTGTTCCGGTTGAACCCGAGAGGTCCGTCATCGCCCCTATGGTAAACCAAGGTTAGACCCGAATGGTTGACCGGATCTGAACCGGCCGGACCTTCGCGGTCCAGGTCCGCCACCATATGGCATGTTTCATCCGCTTTGACGACTCCCGCGCCCTCGCCGCGCCCTCGCCACGGACGCGGCCGGCGGTGCCGGCAAGGGGCGCCGCGCGCCGC
Source organism: Stappia sp. P2PMeth1 (assembly GCF_900185735.1). Lineage (NCBI taxonomy): Bacteria > Pseudomonadati > Pseudomonadota > Alphaproteobacteria > Hyphomicrobiales > Stappiaceae > Stappia > Stappia sp. P2PMeth1. Next base: position 6,688 of record NZ_FYAW01000033.1, read on the forward strand.
GCCGGCGGACCGTGATACTTTGCGAGCCGCTTTTGCCGCTTCGCACAAATGCCTGAAAATCGGGGCAATTTTGTCAGATTCACTTTTTGTTTGATTAACCAATCGGGTAAACAATGTTGCCGTTCGACAACAGGTGCCGGACATGCGGATGCGTGCGCCCATCCGCCTTGGACACCCGCCCGCGAGGGTGCTAACAGAAGCGGGCGTGACACGTCCGCTTTGTCACTATCGAGGCCTTGATG
>NZ_FYAW01000042.1:0-5171 GCF_900185735.1 Stappia sp. P2PMeth1
TCCATGGATTTGGTTGGCGAGTATCGATTGTTGGCGGGTCGTGGGGCTGTTTGGTTGGCGCTGAACGACGCGGATGTTCTGCGTCGTTGCATTCCCGGCTGCGAGGAGCTGGAGCAGGTTTCCGAGCGGGAGATGACGGCGACGGTCGTTGCGAAGATCGGTCCTGTGAAGGCGACGTTCAAGGGCGCGGTGACGCTTGAGAACCTGAACCCGCCCGAGAGCTATACGATTGTCGGCGAGGGCAAGGGCGGGGTTGCCGGCTTTGCCAAGGGGTCGGCGGATGTGTCGCTGGTCGAGGAGGGGGCGGAGACGGTTCTGCGCTATGCGGTGAAGGCGCAGGTCGGCGGCAAGCTGGCGCAGCTCGGCAGCCGCTTGATCGTGTCGACGTCGCGCAAGATGGCGGACGAGTTCTTCGGCAAGTTCAAGGAGATCGTTGAGGGCGGCGGGGCCGGGCAGGAGGGTGTCGGCGCTGTCGATCTCGACGAGCCGGATGCGGGCGAGATCGAGGCGGCGAAGAGCGAGGCGCTGTCGCGGCTTCCCGAGGAGGTCGGCGAGGCGGTCTCTGATGCGATCTCTGGCGCGGTGCACGAGGTGGAAGAGCGGGTCGCGAAGGCGGCACGCGAGGTCGAGACCGAGGTCGAGACGGCGGCGGGCCGGGGCTTTCTCGGCGGCCCGATGGTGTGGGGGCTTGCGGCGCTGGCGGTTGTGATCGTGATCCTGGCGCTGACACGATGAAGTTGGCGCGCTGAGGTTGGCACGCTGATCTGGGCGCGCTGTTGCGCCGAGGGTCCGGCAGGCGGCGGCGGTTGATCTGGTCTCGGCGCGCGTTCGGGTACACGGGTTTGGGCACACGGGTTTGGGCAGGTGCGCTCGGGCAGGTGTCCGGGGTGCCGGGTTTGGGCAAACGGTTTGCAGATGCGGGTTCCGCCCCGAGCGGGGAGTGACGGGACCTTGTTGTGGAACGAGGGAGGATTTGCATGGCCGAAGTGAGCATGGTCGTGAACGGCCGGACGGTGACGCGGGTGGTCGAGGACCGGACGCTGCTGGTTGAGTTCCTGCGCGAGGGTCTGGGGCTGACGGGGACGCATGTGGGCTGCGACACGTCGCAATGCGGGGCCTGCGTGGTGCATGTGGATGGCAAGGCGGTGAAGTCCTGCACGATGCTTGCGGCGCAGGCGTCGGGGTCTGAGGTGACGACGATCGAGGGTCTTGCGTCCGGGGGCGAGCTGCACCCGGTGCAGGCGGCGTTCAAGGAGCATCACGGGCTGCAATGCGGCTTCTGTACGCCGGGGATGATCATGGCGGCGGTGGACATGATCGCGCGCCATGGCGGGGGCCCCCTGGACGAGGCGACGATCCGGGCCGAGCTTGAGGGCAATATCTGCCGCTGCACGGGCTACCACAACATCGTCAAGGCGATCGCGGCGGCGAGCGCGACGATGGCGGGGATGAAGACGGCGGCCGAGTAGGCGCGAACAGGGCGCCGGCAGGCCGCCGGCCGGGCCACAGGACAGGCCACCGGACGGAGTTTGAGGCGCCGCCGTCCAGGCAAGGGGCCTGCCGCCGTTCGGGGGGACGGCGATGCGGCGGGCCTGCCGGGAGATTGTTCGAAGCGAACTGTTCGAAGCGATTGGCACGTCGAAGCGATCGACATGAGGAACGCATGCAGGGCGGGTGCCGGGCGGGAGGATGCCGGGCATCGCGGGCCTTGCGAGGGAGGACGAGATGGCAGGTTCGGTTGAAGGTATCGGCGCGCGGGTTCAGCGGCGCGAGGACAAGCGGTTCATCACCGGCAAGGGCCGCTACACGGACGACATGACGGTGGCGGGGATGGCGCATGCGGTGTTCGTGCGCTCGCCGCATGCGCATGCCAGGGTGGTGTCGATCGGGGCGGATGCGGCCCGCGCGATGCCGGGGGTGATCGCGGTCCTCAGCGGCCATGAACTGGTGGCGGACGGGGTCGGCAACCTGATCTGCGGCTGGATGATCCACTCCAAGGACGGCAGCCCGATGAAGATGGGCGCCTGGCGGGCGCTGGAGAGCGAGCATGTGCGCCATGTCGGCCAGGCGGTGGCGGTGGTGATCGCCGAGACGCGGGCACAGGCGCGCGATGCCGCCGATGCGGTGGAGGTGGAATACGAGCCGCTTCCCGCCGTGGTCGATGCGCTGGAGGCGCTGAAGGAGGGGGCGCCGCAACTGCACGAGGAAGCGCCGGGCAACCTGATCTACGACTGGGAGATCGGCGATGCTGCGGCGACCGAGGCGGCCTTCGCCTCGGCAGCGCATGTGACGCGGATGGAGATCCGCAACAACCGCCTGGTGCCGAACCCGATGGAGCCGCGCGCAGCGCTGGCCCAGTACGACACGGCGGAGGAGCACTACACGCTGTGGACGACCTCGCAGAACCCGCATGTGGCGCGGCTCGTGCTGTCGGCCTTCTACAACATCGCGCCGGAGCACAAGCTCAGGGTGATTGCACCGGATGTGGGCGGCGGCTTCGGGTCGAAGATCTATATCTATCCGGAAGAGATGGTGTGTCTGTGGGCGTCGAAGAAGACCGGCGTTCCGGTGAAGTGGACATGCGAGCGCACGGAGGCGTTCCTGACGGACGCGCATGGGCGCGACCACTACTCGCAGGCGGAGATGGCGCTGGACGCGGAGAACCGGATCACCGGGCTGCGGGTGAAGACGGTGGCGAACCTTGGCGCCTATATGTCGCTGTTCTCCTCGTCGGTGCCGACCTATCTCTACGCGACGCTTCTGTCCGGCCAGTATGCGATCCCGGCGATCCACTGCAACGTGAAGACGGTCTACACCAACACGGTGCCGGTGGATGCCTATCGCGGGGCGGGGCGGCCCGAGGCGACCTATCTGCTTGAGCGGATGATGGAGACGGCGGCGCGCGAGGTTGGGATGGACCCGGCCGAGTTCCGGCGGGCGAACTTCATCCGGAGCTTCCCGCATCAGACGCCGGTGATCATGTGCTACGACGCGGGCGACTACGATGCCTCGCTGGAGGCGGCGCTGTCGGCGATCGACTATGCCGGCTTTGCGGGGCGCAAGGCGGAGGCGGCGCGGCGGGGCAAGCTGCGCGGCATCGGCCTGTCCTGCTATATCGAGGCCTGCGGCATCGCGCCGAGCCAGGCGGTCGGTTCGCTGGGGGCGGGCGTCGGCTTGTGGGAATCGGCGGAAGTCAGGGTGAACCCGGTCGGCACGATCGAGGTTCTGACGGGCTCGCACAGCCATGGCCAGGGCCACGAGACGACCTTCGCGCAACTGGTGGCGGAGCGGTTCGGCGTCGGTCTCGACACGGTGGCGATCGTGCATGGCGACACGGACAAGGTGCAGTTCGGCATGGGTACCTACGGCTCGCGCTCGGGCGCGGTCGGCATGTCGGCGATCGTCAAGGCGCTGGACAAGGTGGAGGCGAAGGCGAAGCGGATCGCCGCGCATCTGCTGGAGGCCTCGGAAGGAGACATCGCGCTGGAGGGCGGCACGTTCAAGGTGGCCGGCACGGACAAGGAACTGCCGTTCTTCCAGGTGGCGCTTGCCGCCTATACGGCGCACAACCTTCCCGCCGGCATGGAGCCGGGGCTGAAGGAGGGGGCGTTCTACGACCCGACCAACTTCACCTTCCCGGCCGGGACCTATGTGTGCGAAGTGGAGGTGGACCCGGAGACGGGCAAGGTCGAGATCGTCGACTTCGTTGCGGCGGACGACTTCGGGACGATCATCAACCCGATGATCGTGGAAGGCCAGGTGCATGGCGGTCTGACGCAGGGCATCGGCCAGGCGCTGCTGGAGAACGCGTCCTATGACGCGGACGGCCAGCTGCTGTCGGCGTCCTACATGGACTACACGATGCCGCGGGCGGACGACGTGCCGTCCTACCGGTTGATGACGACGGTGACGGCGTGCCCGGGCAACCCGCTGGGGATGAAGGGCTGCGGCGAGGCCGGGGCGATCGGCTCGCCGCCGGCGGTGATCAATGCGGTCACCGACGCGATCGGGACGAACGCGCTGGAGATGCCGGCGACGCCGCAGGCGGTGTGGGCGGCACTGAAGGCGGCCCGGCCGGCAGAAGCAGCGGAGTGATCTGCGCTGCGCAGGCAGAAGCAGCGGAGTGATCTGCGCTGCACCGGCACAGGCTGCCGAAGAGGGCAGCCGAAGAGGGCAGCGGCGCGATCCGCGCAGGATCTTGATTGAGGATGGCGCTCCCGCACGGCTTGGCCGCGGGGGCGCTGCAGCAGGCGAGCAAGAGGCCCGGCCGGACTGCCGGGCGAGGGAGGAGCGGGATGTACGAGACGACCTATCACCGGGCGACGAGCGTCGCCGATGCGGCGGCGAAGATCGCCGCTTGCGAGGACGGCAAGATCCTGTCGGGCGGCATGACCCTGCTGCCGACGATGAAGCAGCGGCTGGCGGCGCCGTCCGACCTTGTCGACGTGACCCATGTCGCCGATCTGAAGGGGATCACTGAAACGGGTGGGGGCCTGCGGATCGGAGCGGCGACGACCCATGCTGAGGTTGCCGGCTCACTGAGCGTGCGGCGCCTGGCGCCGGGTCTTGCCGAGCTTGCCGGCCATATCGGCGATCCGCATGTGCGCCATCGCGGCACGATCGGCGGGTCGATCGCCAACAATGACCCGGCGGCGGACTATCCGGCGGCGATGCTGGCCTTGGGGGCGACGATCGTCACCGACCGGCGGCGGATCGAGGCTGAGGAGTTCTTCACCGGCCTGTTCGAGACGGCGCTGGAGGAGGGGGAGATCGTGACGGGCGTCGAGATCCCCGCCTGCGCGGCCTGCGCCTATGCCAAATATCCGAACCCGGCCTCGCGCTATGCGATGGCCGGCGTCTTCGTGGCGCGCAGCGACGGCGGCGTGCGGGTGGCGGTGACGGGTGCCGGGTCGAACGGCGTCTTCCGCCACGCGGGGCTGGAACAGGCGCTGTCGCAGAGCTTCACGCCCGACGCGGCAGCCTCCGTCGCGACCGATGCCGACGATCTCATCTCCGACATCCACGGCTCCGCCGACTACCGCGCAAACCTCATCACCGTCATGGCCAAGCGCGCCGTCGCAAAACTCAAAACCTGAAACCCCGAAACCCTCAAACAGACCCACATCCCAAACAAAACACCCCGCCGGAAAAAAACCGGCGGGGTGCTCGTG